>NZ_SPQR01000007.1 GCF_004766055.1 Desulfosporosinus sp. Sb-LF
TCCCATACCGAACACGGAAGTTAAGACCTTCAGGGCCAAGAATACTTGGGGCGCAGGCCCCTGGGAACGTAGGTCATCGCCAGGTAAACAAGCAAAAAGACTATCTCTAACGAGGTAGTCTTTTTGTGTTAGAACGAACGATTTTTAAGCATTTAAACGTCTATGGGGTCGGAGTTCCACCCCTTCGGGTCCACATTGCTGGAGTTTTCGTTATGGGTTGCCGTGTGGCGAAAGTCTCGCACGACTTTCGTATACCGAACACGGAAGTTAAGGATCCACACTGCCGGAGAGTGCGTTGTAAGTCGCAGTGTGGCGAAAGGCTCATTCGCCTTTCGTTTCAGGGCCAAGAATACTTGGGGCGCAGGCCCCTGGGAACGTAGGTCATCGCCGGGTAACCAGCAAAAGGACTATCTCTAACGAGGTAGTCTTTTTGTGTTGTCTCCAAACTCATTATGAAGTTATTATTTATATTCTAATTACCAGTTTTGTCATTATAAATCTAATTTTGTTAAATTTTCTTTGAGTAAATATCGCTCTTTTTACACATTATAAAAAACGTCGCACCAATGTTGCTTAAAGAATGGAGGGTTAAATAATGGAACAATTAAATAGGCTTTTTGGTTTTTTTAAAACCGTACAAAGAGTTTTAAAAATGAAAGATTCTGTTGTACTTAGTTTGTTTTCGGGGGTTTTAGGAACATTAACGATGGATGTTTCAAACTTGATATTTTGGAGGACAAGAAAGACGGAGGCTCTTTATGGACATATTGCTGGTTCAGTTTATGTACGTCCTTTTAGAACTAATCAGCGAAAAAACTTCATACTTGGTCAAATTATGCATCTTATAACTGGTGCTACTCTAGCGTATCCTTTAAACTTATTATTAATAAGGACAGGAAAAGACCATGCTACTCTAAAGGGAGCGTTCTTTGGTGCAGTAACATGGGAATTTATCTATGGGCTTGGTCGACGATTTAGTATATTTGCAACTAAGCCACATATGACAAAGACGCATTACGCTGAGTTGTTCAACAATATTATATACGGAATTACCACAGCTCAAGCGTTAGTCACGTTTCATAAACCGTCAATTGTTGAAGGTATCCAAAGTAAAACGACTACTCAGAATACGCAAATAAATACAGTCCAACCTATATACTCAGATATAAAGTCCAATGTAGAAAGTAACGTGCTTATGTAAAACATGCAAAGGCACCACCAGTTTACTTGGTTGGTGTTTTTGCAATTTCTTGGCTTCCTTCAAGCTGAATATTACTTGGTTATTAAACAGAAAATGTATGATTTTAGAAACAAACCTCCATAATAATAGAGAACCTCTCAAAAATATATGCCTTTAGTTATCACAAAATTAGGAAATGTACAGCGAGAGGGTTTTTGACTTAGCGAAGGGGGTCTTACGGGTGCTTTCTAATGAAACGTTTTCACCTGAAGAAAATAAGGATGCTCCGGTATCAAATCTAAAGGAATTAGGACAGATACAACTTCCGAGTGTGACAGAACGAATCTATTGTCTACCGATCATTGGGCAAATCGAGGGACATCAGATTTTACCGGCCCAGTCCAAAACAACTAAATATGAGCATATCATTCCGCAGCTATTGGCTGTCGAGCAAAACCCTAATGTTGAGGGGATTCTTGTCATTTTGAATACTGCTGGTGGAGATGTTGAGGCAGGACTAGCGATCGCAGAAATGTTGTCCAGTTTAAGTAAGCCTTCAGTTTCCTTAGTTCTTGGCGGGGGCCATAGTATTGGGATTCCGGTTGCAGTCAGTTGTTCGAGTAGTCTTATTGCACCAACGGGGACAATGACCGTTCATCCGATTCGCTACACCGGATTAGTCATAAATGGGCATCAACAATTCGACTACTTACGAAAAATGCAAGAACGAATTGACCAATTCATTTATTCACATTCTAAGATTAGTAAGGAAAATCTAGAACAGTTTATGTTCAAGACTGGTGAGTTAGCTCAGGATATTGGTACAATCCTTATTGGGCAAGAAGCTGTTGATGCTGGATTAATCCAAGCAGTAGGCGGAGTTAAAGATGCCTTTGAAGAACTTAACCGTTTAATTGAGCAAAGTCAAGAGAACGGAGTCTAAGATTTAAGAGAAGCGGCGAAAAGCCGCTTTTTAATTTATTGGAAAATATAGGGTCAATACTTGACATAAGAATACTATTAGGGATCTGTATGTTAAAGGTGTTGCTGATTTTTTTCGTGTATTTACAGGAATGAAAAGGAGAACGCTATCTTTTGTGGAATTTATAGAATGTAGAATAAATATAAAATTTCTTTATGTTTGGAGGATTGGTCTGTGGCGAAGGCTAAAAGACGCCGCAAGTTAAATACAAAGGCGAATATAGGTGTAATGTCTTTGAAGGAGACTATACGGAATGAAGTAATCGGGGTTTTTGTCGTCGGAATGGCTTGTTTAGGAATGGTCACGCTTTACTCAGACAGAAGTGGCGTGGTTGGCGAACAAATCAGACACCTCTTGACAGTGTTGGCTGGAGGTGGAAGGGTATTTATTCCCATTATGGTGGGCGCATGGGGTCTGACGATTATGAACAAGGAAACGCGCCGTCTGGGGTCTAAGGGTGCAGGGATCTTCCTTCTCTGGCTTGTTTTTCTTGGTATTCTCCACCTTCAGTTACCGGGCATAGAAGCATTTTCGCGGGATGACATGCTTCATGAAGGCGAGCTTGGGCATGGTGGGGGATTAGTCGGTGCAGGGCTTACAATTCTGTTGAAAACTACTATTGGCATACCCGGAAGTTATGTCATTTTAATCATGGGTTCGCTCATCGGTGCCTTACTCATCACAAACCGCTCGTTAATTCAGGGAATGCAAGAGGTTGGTCAGGTTGGGAAAGAATCTGGACAGTGGATGAAGCACCAAATCGCTGATTTTGTGGACGTTTTAAAGAACTCTGAAGGCGAAAAACCCAGTGACAAGGAGTCTGTGTATTCAGTGGACTCAAAAGTAGATGCGAAAGTGAGCAAGAAAAAGGGTATTCCACCTAAGGAGATACCCGTGGCGCTGGATCCTGATGTAGTAGAACGACCACTGGTTATCAAAACCTTAGAAGATCAGAACGAACTTCCTACCGAAGCTAACGGAACTGATTTGTTACCTAAAGGGCAGTTAGGGTTTGAGAAGATGACGGGTGTTACAGGTGTTAAGGGTGGGATGAACTCGAATACGATAATTTCACCGGGAAAAGTGACAAGTACGCCTATTTCACGTCAAACCCGTGAAGATGGGAACTATCAACTTCCTCAAGTCGTCTTATTAAACAAATCATTGAAAGTAAAAAATCCAAGACTTAATAAGGATTTAGCGGATAATGTAAAAATTCTCGAAGAAACGTTGGGCAGTTTTGGAGTGAAGATAAAAGTAACTCAGGTTACTCAAGGACCTGCTATTACGCGTTATGAAGCTCAACCAGCTCCAGGTGTAAAAGTAAGTAAAATAACAAACTTGGCTGATGATATCGCTTTGAGCTTGGCTTCCGCAGATGTGCGTATTGAGGCACCTATTCCAGGAAAATCAGTCGTGGGCATTGAGGTACCGAATAAAGAAATTTCAATGGTTCATTTTCGAGAAGTCCTAGAGACAACGGAATTTCAAGGGACTGCGAGTAAGTTGGCACTGTGTTTAGGTAAGGATATTACGGGGACGCCAGTGATTGCTGATTTAACGAGGATGCCCCATCTTCTGATTGCGGGAGCCACTGGCTCAGGAAAATCCGTCTGTATTAACACATTGATTCACAGCATATTATTTAAGGCGCGCCCAGATGAAGTAAAGTTCTTGTTAGTTGACCCTAAAATGGTTGAATTGGCTAACTATAATGGAATCCCACATCTAATTGCCCCCGTTGTAACGGATCCTAAAAAGGCGGCGGGCGCCTTAAAATGGATTGTGACAGAAATGGAGACCCGTTATGAATTGTTCGCGGCATCGGGTGTGAGAGACATTGTCCGTTACAACTTTCTTCGCACTCAAGAAACGAAGGGGGAGCATCCTGCGTTACCCTATGTCGTGGTGATCATTGATGAGTTGGCTGATTTGATGATGGTAGCACCCAGCGATGTAGAGGATGCGATCTGTCGTTTAGCTCAAATGGCGAGGGCTGCAGGGATACATCTGATCGTGGCAACGCAACGTCCATCGGTTGACGTAATTACTGGTTTGATTAAAGCAAACATTCCTTCACGAATTGCCTTTGCGGTCTCGTCTCAAACTGATTCTAGAACTATTTTGGATATGAACGGGGCGGAAAAATTACTGGGTCGTGGAGATATGCTCTATTATCCGATGGGTGCGAGTAAGCCTTTGCGTGTACAGGGGTGTTACTTGGGAGATAAAGAAGTGGAAAACGTGGTTGAATACCTCCAAAATCAGGCGAAGCCTGAGTATCAAGAGATCCCTAACATGGATTTGGTGAATACGAATAAGGAAGAGATGGAAGATGAACTGTTTTATCAAGCTGCCCAGCTTTTTATTGAAAGCGGAACGGCTTCAGTCTCACTTATACAGCGCCGGTTACGCATTGGGTATACTCGTGCTGCTCGCTTGATGGATTTTCTTGAGGGTAAAGGGGTCGTCGGAGGATACGAAGGCTCAAAACCTCGCGAGGTATTAATGACAAGAGGGCAATTTGAATTAAAATTTGGTCAGTGGGCCGATGAGATTGCACATTAGTTGCATAATTTTGCAGTAGGATTTATGATAAGGAGTATTGAATATGACCTAGTTGGAAGGAATAAAGTTTAGCAATGATTAAGGAAATTAAGGTAGAAGACCTAAAATCCCTAGAACACCCCATTCTCATCGATGTACGCTCAGAGGGGGAATTTGCTGAGGCAACGATCCCGGGTTCTATCAATCTTCCCCTTTTTGATAACAAAGAACGTGCTGAGATTGGTACAATCTACACCCAATCCAGTCCGATTTTGGCTCGTGAACAGGGTTTGCGCATCGTTAGCCCGAAACTACCGGATTTAGTCAAGACGGTGGAGAAACTTTCAAGGGAAGGTCCGTTGGTTCTTTTTTGTTGGAGAGGCGGGATGCGGAGTAAGTCTCTGGCGACGGTCGTGGAATTAATGGGCATTCCTATTTATCGCTTACAGGGTGGGTATAAAGCCTATCGCAATCAAATAGTTGATTACTTTCAAAATAAGCTTCCATTTCAGGTTGTGGTGCTTCGCGGAAATACAGGAGTTGGAAAAACGGAACTTTTGAGACAGTTACGTGCTGAAGGATATCCCGCGATTGACCTTGAGAAACTCGCAAATAATCGTGGGTCCGTATTTGGTGCTATGGGTCTAGGGGATCCGCCATCCCAGAAAAAATTTGAAGGTTTATTGTATGAGGAACTTGAATTGTTAAGCGATTTTCCTTATATTATTGTAGAGTGTGAGAGTAAACGCATTGGAAGGGTGACTTTACCGACCAATTTCTTTACAGCAATGCAAGACGGTATTCAGATTCTTCATTATGACTCTTTGGAAAATCGGGTGCAACGTCTATTAAACGAGTATACTGCGGTACCCAATGCACTTCAGGAAATAGACATTGCCTTGGAGAGATTGATTAAAACCTTGGGACATGTCAAAGTTCGAGAATTACGTGACTTATTAGAGACAAACTGCTTGGATGTATTTACAGAACGGTTGCTTGTCGAATACTATGATAAACTTTATGCCTATCCCAATGAGCCAAGTTCAGAGTATACATTTTATTTGAACTATGAAGATCCGGTGAAGGCGTCTAGGGAATTGAAGGGTTATCTGGATGAGAAGGTTTCCCCGAAAATCAATTCATAAACTAAGAGTTGTTCGTGCCGAATTAGGTGTGCTAGTTGACTTTTTAGGAGATACTTTACTAGAAGATGAAAATCGTACGATTGGATACGACGAAGGTTTCGCGTGGGGAAAAAGAAGCTGTATCACAGTGTGTATTTGAGAATACGATGGATTCTATTATCGTCTACCGAAAAAGGAGGTCAAAGCAATGGCAGGAGAAGGAATTATGCTCCGGGTCGCAAGGGAAGAAAAAGAATGGAGCTTAACGTACACAGAAGAAATCACGAAAATCCGCGTTCGCTATATTCAAGCACTAGAAGCAGAGGAATATGGAGTACTCCCTGGAACAACTTATGCCAAGGGATATTTACGAACCTATGCTAAACAACTGGGCTTAAACCCGGATGAAATCATCGCACTTTTTAATGAATCAATAACTTCAGAGCCCGCTCTTGTTCTGGAAAAGTCTCAAATGGTGGTAAAATCCCGACCATTGTGGTTTAGACCAACGATCATAGGGAGTTTGGCGATTGTGATTATTGCTTTCGTCATTGTGATCGCCGGATTGAACTCACGTGGGCAAAAAATCGCAGACACCCCATATACCATGCCACCCCTGCCGAGCGCACCGCAAACAGAGACTGCTACATCAAAACCTACTACACCAACATCAACACCCACACCTACTCCGAGTGCACCAGTGACGGAAAGCACACCACAAAATGTTATTGCAGCTACAATGGATGGTTTAACCGCACAGTTAGTTTTCACGCAACCCTGTTGGGTTGTAGTCCAGGTGGACGGCCATCCTTCGCTACAAGGGACGTTTTCATCTGGGTCAAGCAAAGAAATTAAAGGGACAAGTAAAATTGAACTAGTTACAGTTGGAAATGCAGGTGGTCTTTCGGTCACCTTAAACGGCAGACCATACCCGAGTTTGGGAAAGGAAGGCCAAGTTGTCCATAACGTTGTATTAACTCCAGACGTCTTAAAATCCCTGTAATTATTGAGTTGAGAGGAGCGTTTATATTTTGGCTAAAGATTCTTCATTCGATATTGTCTCAAAAGTAGATTTGCCTGAGGTGGCTAATGCAATTCAGCAAGCTCAGAAAGAGCTTGCGCAGAGGTTTGATTTTAAGAACAGTAAATCATCCATAAAGCTCGAAGAGGATAAGATTATATTGGTTTCAGATGATGATTTCAAGTTGACCAATGTCATTGATATTCTGGAGGGTAAACTTGTTAAGAGAGGAGTTTCTCTGAAATCGTTAGAATATGGGAAGGCACAATCGGCGGCCGGTGACACCGTTAAGCAGGAGGTAAAGTTAGTACAGGGGATCGCCCAAGAAAAGTCGAAGTTAATTAATAAAGTTTTAAAAGATAATAAAGTTAAAGTAGTTAGCTCGATTCAGGGCGATGAGATTCGTGTGACTGGCAAGAACAAAGATGACCTTCAAGCAGCCATTGCCCTACTACGTAAGGAAGACTTCGGAATCGAATTACAGTTCATCAACTATCGATAAAGAGGGGTTGCCCCTCTTTTCTCTTTTGTAAAGGTTATTTACGTCTAATCCTAAGTGTTGTTTTAGCAGAAAGGTGAGAATATGCGCATACGAAATTTTTTACCCATGAGTCGGTCGGATATGGAGGCTATTGGTTGGAATGAACTGGATTTCCTCTTGATTACTGGTGATGCCTATGTCGATCATCCAAGCTTTGGAATTGCAATTATTGCACGCATCTTGGAAAAACACGATTTCCGTGTGGGAATTTTGGCCCAGCCCAATTGGAAAGATCTCAAGGATTTTCGAGTGATGGGAAAACCCCGCTTGGCATGTCTGATCACTGGAGGCAATCTTGATTCGATGGTTAATCACTATACCGCAGCTAAAAAAAGACGGCACAAGGACGTGTATTCTCCTGGAGGAAAACCAGATCTTCGTCCAGATCGATCAACCATCGCTTATACAAATCGCGTTCGGGAAGCACTTCCGGGTGTTCCCGTGATTATCGGTGGGATTGAAGCTTCATTGAGACGCTTTGCCCATTACGACTATTGGAGTAATGACGTTCGGCGATCCATACTACTAGATAGTCAAGCTGACTTGCTAGTATTCGGAATGGCGGAAAAGTCGATCGTGGAGGTTGCCCAACGTCTGAATAATGGAGAGCAGATTGGTCAAATAACGGATGTTAGGGGAACTATGGTCCCATTGACGGGAGAGGCTGCGCCTCAAGAGGCTCTCGTTCTTCCAAGCTTCGACGAGGTTGCTTCTGATAAGAAAAAATATGCTGAGGCATTTTGGGTGCAATATAACCAACAGGACCCTTTTCATGGGAAACCAATGGTTCAATCTCATGGGCGCAAAAGCGTGCTCCAAAATCGGCCGTCACTTCCCTTAACTCAACCGGAAATGGACGCCATCTATGCTCTGCCTTTTATGGGAACATATCATCCGTCTTACGAAGAGCTAGGAGGGGTCCCGGCTATTGAAGAGGTTGAATTTAGCCTTACCAGTGTTAGAGGTTGTTACGGCGCATGCTCTTTTTGTGCGTTAACGTTTCATCAAGGGCGCATCATCCAAAGCCGAAGTGCCGAATCGATTATTCGGGAAGCTGAGCAGATGACATGGAATGATCGTTTTAAAGGATATATTCATGATGTGGGAGGCCCCACAGCCAACTTTCGACGCCCTGCATGTCAAAAACAATTGACAAAAGGGGCTTGTTCACACAAACAGTGCCTTTTCCCTGAACCGTGCGACAAACTTGATAATGATCATGAGGAATACTTGGATCTATTACGCCGCCTTCGTGGCTTGCCGAAGGTAAAGAAGGTGTTCGTTCGTTCAGGTATCCGTTATGATGCAGTATTAGCTGATCGAAATTCGAGGTTTATTAAGGAACTTTGTGAGCACCATGTCAGCGGCCAATTGAAAGTCGCTCCTGAACACGTTAGTGATAAAGTCCTCCGCTTGATGGGCAAACCTGGAAAAGCCGTGTACGAAGAATTTGTGCAGCAATTCCAAGATGTAAATCATCAAATAGGAAAAGAGCAATATCTTGTTCCCTATTTGATGTCGTCTCATCCAGGAAGTACCTTGAAAGAGGCTGTCGAATTAGCTGAATATGTCCGTGACATGGGTGTCAATCCGGAGCAAGTCCAGGACTTTATCCCAACCCCGGGAACCCTCTCCACTTGTATGTATTTCACGGGCTTAGACCCTCGTACTATGGAGCCAGTTTATATACCACGAAGCATGCATGAGAAGGCGATGCAGAGAGCTCTAATTCAATATCGATCTCCTAGAAACCATGAGTTAGTGGAAGAAGCCTTACGCTTAGTCCATCGTGAAGATCTAATCGGGTATGGGCCTAAATGTCTGATTAGGCCGAAACGATATTTACGTGACGATTCGAACGAACCGGGCAATAAAAAAGTTAAAGGACCAACAAGGCGATCGGGCATGAAGAAAAAAGAAGTATCTAGTGCAGAGTCCTCGTATAAAGGTGCACCAAGCAAAGAGGGGCGCTTTAAGGCCACAAGGAGTGCAGAGCCCGCGTATAAAGGTGCACCAGGCAAAGAGGGGCGCTATAAAGACGCAAGGGGTGCAGAGCCCGCGTATAAAGGTGCACCAAGCAAAGAGGGGCGCTATAAGGACGCAAGGGGTGCAGAGCCCGCGTATAAAGGTGCACCAGGCAAAGAGGGGCGCTATAAAGATACAAGAAGTGCAGAGCCCGCGTATAAAAGTGTACCAAGCAAAGAAGCAGAAAATGAGGGTGTTCAAGAAAAGGGGCGATTCTGGAGAGGTTCTGACAATCAAATCCACAAGGGCCAAAAAAAACATCGTGGGGCAAAGAACAAAAACAACAAATAAGCAGCAATCGTAGCAATGGAGCGATTGCGAACGGACTAAAAACTATCTCTACAAAAAAGCGACGTGAGTAGGTTCACCTACCTACTCACGTCGCTTGCTTATGTCCAGTCGCCAAACTCATCGATCAACGTATCCTCTACCTCATCAAGGGTGATACGCCCTAACTCTTTGAGGTGTCCCTCTTCTGACCATTCAAGGAAATCTTCGTACGTTAATTCTGGTTCTTGATAATAAAATTTCAAAAAAGAAAACCATGTTCCTTCTGTGCGTGTCTCTGCATCGTAACGGAGGAGATAGTATTCTGTGTCCTCTAACGTACTTTTGAAAAAGATGGCTTGGCTAGGTATAATAAGAAAAACGCGAGCATCTGCATATTCGCGGCCACCAAACTGAAGAGTAAAAGTCTGTAGGTGGATTTGCTCATTCGTTCTTTGAAGAAAGTCGGGAGACTCTGCTTGAAGGGATTCCCAGGTATAGACGGCTACCGTCGATTGGGAGTTTTCCATCTGTTCCGCAATATCTTCGAGGCGACGCGAGACGATAGGGGGTAGGGTAAACTCACGGCAGGAAGTGGAATGGCAGTGATATACAGGAACATTATCTATTTGACCGACACCGTGGGCCAAGTCAATAGGAATAGATCGGGTTGTTAGGAATCCTACATCGCCACAGCCACATGTGTCGATAGGTTCTATCGATTGCTCAAACATAGTTGACACCTCACTAAAGTTTCTTAGGGACTTAATTCGACAATGATTTTGCAAGTCCTTTTATTCTTTATACATTAAATGTAGCCATTTGACACAAATTTTACACGAAACAATTAAGAAAGATTATACAATTCTTATTTTGACGCATAATATGCACAATAGCCCGGAGAAATCAGCAAATGTCATGGGAACTACGAACGGAAGACATTATTATAGGGTGTTTTCAATATATGAGGAGGATATTAAATGCGGCAATCACTGAATGAAGGACAACTTGCTTTGACAAAATTACTTAAAGATATGGGTAATGAGGTTGAAAGAATCTTACAAGGATGTATGCAAACCCTAATATCCCTGGATCGGACTCAAGCAGAGTTTTGGATCAATGAGGATCAAAAGGTCAACGATTTTGAGCGTCAGATGGATGATGAATGTGTGCGCTTGATCGCAACCCAGCAGCCAGTTGCCAAAGACTTGCGGAAGATTATTTCAGCAATGAAAATATCGACAGATCTCGAGCGGATGGCCGATTTGGCTATCGACATTGCGAAGATAGTGCGCAGAATTGATGGACCTCTATGTAAACCACTCGTTGACATTCCTCTTATGGCTGAAAAGGCACTTGGAATGATGAGGCAGGGCCTAGAGGCTTATACTAACGAAGACATGGAACTCGCCCAAAATTTGGCTTTGCAGGATGACGAAGTTGACTTACTGTATAATCAAGTCGTACGTGATCTATTAGTTATTATGACTGAAAAACCGGAAAACTTAGATCAAGGTATGTACTTAGCTTTTGTGGGTCGCTATCTAGAACGGATTGCTGATCATGCAACCAATATTGGAGAAAACGTAATATATATTGCAACGGCTGACAGACAGGACCTTAACAAATAATATTAATGAATCATATTTATAGAAGGCTGAAGAGTTAAGTTTGCTATGTTGAATATTTTTTGACCTGGTGGAAGTGTTGGTTTATACTAAGAAAGGTAGACCAATGATATGAGGTGTAACGTTGACGAAAAAAGTTGCGGTTGTCACTTTGGGGTGTCCTAAAAATCAAGTGGACAGCGAAGTAATGTCGGGATTTCTATCCCAAGATTACATACTAACTGAAAACCCTGAAGAGGCTGAAATTATTGTTGTTAATACTTGTACATTCATTCAATCGGCAAAAGAAGAATCGATTGAGACAATTTTTGAAATGGCAGGGTTCAAGGAATCAGGAAGTTGTAAGACACTGATTGCGACAGGGTGCTTGGCGCAACGGTACGGGGCTGAATTAATACAAGACATACCTGAATTGGATGGTGTGCTTGGAACTGGGAGTATTGATGAAATTACTAAAATAGTTCAAGCGACTAATGAAACTCGTATGTCTCTTATCAAAGAAGGTGCACCGGATTTTCTTCATACTGATAGCATGCCACGTAAACGTTCCACGCCCGATTATCTAGCCTATGTAAAGGTTGCGGAGGGCTGTGATAATTACTGTACTTATTGTGTCATTCCATATGTGCGAGGGCATTTTCGGAGTCGCCCTGAAGAGTCCATTATTCGGGAAGTCCAGGACATGGCCGCTCAAGGGGTTAAGGAAATTATGGTTATGGCTCAGGACACTACGCGTTATGGTTTTGACCTATATGGAGAACTCCGTCTTCCTCAATTGATTCGACAACTCGCTCGAATTGAGGGGATTGAATGGATCCGGTTGATGTATTGTTATCCTGAGCGTTTTACGGATGAACTAATCGAAACCATGCGTCAGGAACCCAAAGTTTGTAAGTATATAGATTTACCTTTGCAACATGCGGATAATAAAATTCTTAAAGATATGAATCGACGTGGTACAATTGAGCAAGCTGAAACGCTTATTGAAAAACTACGCTGTGCTATGCCTGACATCACACTTAGGACCACCATGATCACAGGATTCCCGGGAGAATCGGAGCAGGAATTTCAGAGTATGGTCGACTTAATTCGACGTGTTCAATTTGATCGACTTGGGGTGTTTCCTTATTCACAGGAGGAGAATACACCCGCTGGGCAAAGAGAGGATCAGGTTTTGCCAGAAGTTCGTGAGCAACGACGAGAACTGGTTATGCAGATCCAACAAGATATTTCCTATGCAAGGCAGCAACGTTGGCTTGATCGAGTTGTTACAGTTTTACTTGAACAGAAATTACCGGACGGACGGTGGATGGGTCGGACAGAAGGGGATGCTCCCGAAATCGACGGACAGGTCTATATCACAGATACTCAGACCTCACTTCATGTGGGTGACATGATTAAAGTTCGCATCCTTGAGGCGGATAGCTACGATTTAATAGGAGAGGTTGTCTCGTGAATTTACCCAATCGTCTAACTTTAGCGCGAATCATTTTGATCCCTGTGTTCATGGCATTTCTTCTTTTACAAGTTCCCAAAGGTCACACTTTGTTCCCTCATCAAGATTTAGTAGCTGCCGTGATTTTTATTTTGGCCTCAGCTACAGATGGTTTAGATGGTTATATTGCTCGTAAACGTCACCAAGTTACGAACTTGGGCAAATTCATGGACCCGCTCGCGGATAAACTCTTGGTTTCCGCTGCATTAATCTCCTTAGTAGAACTTAGAGAGGTGACTGCCTGGGTTGCCTGGATCATCTTGGCAAGAGAGTTCGCGGTGACAGGACTTCGAGCAATTGCAGCTGTGGATAGAGTTGTCATCAGTGCCAGTAAACTTGGAAAAATTAAAACGATAACCCAAGTTGTAGCGATTTCTGCAATATTGCTACATGACTGGCCGCTTTCAATGATTGGCATAAAAATTGGCCAACCTCTATTATACATTGCTTTGATCTTCACTGTTATTTCGGGTCTCGATTATTTACTCAAAGCTCGTAAATTATTGCATAAATAGTTCGTAGCAGAATTATCATTTCAAAAAATAAAGCGTGATTTGAACCTGAAGTGTTTCTTAACATAAGGGAATTATATAATATAGCAAAGAATGAGTGCCTACAGATGCACTCATTTTTGTTATATAATTAACATATCAAGTTCTATCGTTGGCATTCTTTCTTGCTCAAAAAATTGCCAGTTTTTTACTAATGTGGATATAAGATTTATTCTCTTACTGATATACCTCATGCTATAATGTCGATATACTACGAATTATGCATAATGGAGGAAGATGAGATGACGAGACAACGAATTATGCTGACAAGTATTATAGGTATCGTCATATTTGCCTTGTTATTAGGGGGCAAGTTCGTCTATCAGAAGAAATGGATTGACGTTACGATCCAACATCAAAGTCAGCAAATCCCAGGTGTAATATCCGCTAAAACTGTACAAAAAAATGGTCAGGATGAGATGGTTGTGGTTACGAACCAGATATCAAACCTTCGTCAAGTTAGCTTAAGCTTAGAGAAGATAGCAGGCAAGGTTCCTATTAGATATCTTGATCGAAGTAATGATTCCCTGGAGAAATTATTTGGACAAATGCAGTTTGCTCTTCAAGAAGGAATTGTACGTGGTAATTTCACAGAAATGGCACAAAACGTTAGAACGCAGGCTGATAAAGCTGGAGTACAGCTTGAACTTGAAATGGATTCAGATGCAATTTACGTAATTCTTAATCAAGGGGATGCGCAACTGATTGAAGTGATAGAACGGCATGGGCAAGTGAACTTTTTACCAAGTGAAAAAGAATAATTTAACAAACTGAAAGGAGGAGAGCGGATGAAATTGGATATCTTAATTGGCTTTGGATTAGGTATCTTCGCCTTTCTACTAGTCATGGGGTATAATGTCATGCCTATCGGAATACTGCTAGTGAGCGCTTATTTTGTTTGGACCTTTGTCATTTCACGCCAGGTATTAAAAAATGGCAATGGAGTGGCTATAGCCACCACCATGATCAATTTTGAGGATATTGGGGGACAGAGTGTCGCTAAAAAGGAATTACAGGAAGCTTTAGATTTTCTACTCTACTCTGATCGGATGAAGACCTTGGGGATTCGACCGTTAAAAGGCATATTGTTGTCCGGGCCAACAGGTACGGGAAAAACATTGTTAGCCAAGGCAGCTGCAAAATACACCAATTCAGCTTTCCTGTCAGTATCAGGAAGTGAATTCGTAGAAATGTATGCTGGCGTGGGGGCAGAACGAGTTCGGAGTTTATTTCGGAGAGCACGTGAAATGGTACGGAAGGAAAAGAAAAAAAGTGCCATTATCTTTATTGACGAAATGGATATCTTAGGAGCGAAGCGCGGAAGTAATGTTTCTCATCATGAGTATGACCAAACCCTTAATCAACTTTTGATTGAAATGGACGGGTTGAAGGCTGAGCAAGGGGCTCACATTTTAGTGATGGCGGCAACGAATCGTCCAGAAGCCTTGGATGCAGCGTTACTTAGACCAGGGCGTTTTGATCGACAGGTCAAAGTGGATTTACCGGATAAGGAAGGTCGGGTTGCTATTCTGAAAATCCATACTAAAAATAAACCTTTAGCTCAGGGGGTTAATCTAGAAGAAATTGCCCACGAAACATTTGGTTTCTCGGGAGCACATTTGGAGAGTGTAACTAACGAAGCGGCAATTTTTGCCTTGCGTGAAGAGGCTAATGAAATTACAAATCGCCATTTGCATGAAGCAGTTGAGAAAGTGATGTTGGGAGAAAAACTTGATCGAAAGCCAACAGCTGATGAATTACGACGTGTAGCGATCCACGAGAGCGGACATGCCATGCTAGCAGAAACGGTCAGACCTAACTCGGTTTCACAGGTTTCTATTCGTTCAAGAGGAAACGCCTTGGGATATGTTCGTCATTACCCGAAAGACGATCTATATCTTTATACGCAAGCGATGCTGGAAGAGCAGATTATGGTGGCTTTAGCGGGGGCTCTTGCAGAGGAGCAGATTCTTGGCACAAAAAGTACAGGTGCTATGGGTGATTACGAACAAGCGCTTAACCTCGTTGAGAAGATGCTGGTTGCAGGTATGTCTCCTTTAGGGGTTACAGATGTTTCCCTCTTGAATGCCGAACAGCGCCAACCGGTGACGAGAGATATCCTAATTGACCTTGAAGAACGAACAAGGCAAATAATTAAGAAGAATAAGGAAAAATTAATGAGAATTACTAAGATTCTAGAGTCAGAGGAAACTTTGAGTGGTGAGACTTTGCGAACACACTTACAAAATATAGCTTAAACAGTTTGGGTTGTAACAAAACTGGTCTTCCAGTTTGTTACAACCCCTTTCTATTTAAAAAATCCATATGAATTCAAGGATTAATTACCATTTTGTATAATCCTCTTTTTTCGGATAGGGCAGCACCACTTTAAAGGTTTGTTAATGAATGAGCGCGATGAATAGTTCTTGACACTATTTTGCATGGGAAGAAGGATAATTTTGGGTAAGAAAAGAAATAACTAACCAAGAGTATAAGAAGTTCGATATTTGCGTTGATAATAGGAGAGTGATAAACTGATGAAGGCTGAAATTGTGGCAACTGGGACCGAGTTATTACTTGGAGAGACCCTGAATACGAGTGCTCATTACTTGACAGGAAAATTGTCTTCTCTTGGTATTGAAGTAGATTATCATACGACAGTCGGTGATAATTCTGGGCGCTTAGAGCAGGTTTTAAGGCAGGCAATCGGGCGTTCAGACCTCCTCGTTACAACAGGAGGGTTAGGTCCGACCGCGGATGATTTAACGAAGGAACTTGTTGCTAAAGTCTTGGATTTAAAGATGGAGTTAGACGAATTTAGCTTAGAACAAGTTAAACAGTTCTTTGGCCGTCGGAGAGCTCCCATGCCTTCGGGTAATGAAAAACAAGCCTATTTTCCTAAAGACTCAAAAATCTTGCCTAATCCCATTGGTACAGCGCCTGGTGCTATCATCGAAAAAAACGGTAAGACCGTTATTATATTGCCGGGTCCTCCATTCGAAATGAGGCCCATGTTCGATAATTATGCATGGTCAGAGTTGCAACAGATTATTGGACCGCAAGCCATAAGGATGAACGAACGTGTCCTTAAAGTATTTGGCATAGGTGAATCGGCAATTGAAGAGGTACTTGGTGAACTGATGAGCCTGCAGAATGTTACGATGGCCTTACTGGCTAAACGAGCTGAGATGCACATTCGCTTAGTGGCGAGAAGTTCAGAAGAAACGTCTGGGGAAGCTAAAGAAACTTTAAATTGGGCTGAAGAAGAGATTCGCCGTCGTTTAGGAGACAAAGTTTTTGGCCGTGATCAGGAAACCATGGTCGGCATAGTAGGGGAAAATCTAAAAAAGAAGCATTGGAGCATATCAACGGCTGAATCGTGTTCAGGTGGCTTGTTGGGCGCTGCCCTCACCCAGGAGCCAGGAAGTTCTGAATTCTATCTGGGTGGAGTAGTTAGTTATTCTAATTCCTTAAAACAAGGGCTTATTGGGGTGAGTCATCAAAGTCTTGAGTCGTTCGGCGCAGTGAGTGAAGAGGTGGCGAAGGAGATGGCCGAAGGAATCCGTTCAAAGGCAGGCACTGACCTGGCTATCTCAACGACAGGAATAGCAGGACCAGGTGGCGGTACTGATGAAAAACCAGTGGGGCTTGTTTATATTGGATTAGCTTCGCCTGAAGGGATTCATGCGAAAAAATTTCAGTTTTATGGAGAACGGGAGTCTGTTCGCCAGTTGACCGTTCAAGCGGCTTTAAATGAGGTAAGGCTGCACATGTTAAAGAACGAAAGGAGACTACAATTAGGTGATGGTTGAACGTTTACAATTGTTTGGTGATATTCAGTTGAGCAAACAGGTTTTACAAGCTTTGTCAGAGATGGGCTTTGAAGAACCTTCTCCAATTCAAAAAGCCGCAATCCCGATTGCTCTTGAAGACGTTGATATAATTGGTCAGGCCCAGACCGGAACAGGTAAAACCGCAGCTTTTGGTATCCCGGTCACTGAGAAGGTAAATTCTAAATTCCAAGCCGTACAAGCGCTTATAGTCACTCCAACTCGTGAATTGGCGATCCAGGTCGCTGAGGAAATTGCGAAAATTGGAAAATATAAGCATGTAAAACCGTTGCCAATTTACGGTGGCCAGCCCATTGATCGTCAGATTCGCGCTTTGCGAATGGGTTATCAGGTGGTCGTTGGAACTCCTGGCCGGTTGTTAGACCATTTGAACCGGGGTACGCTTCGCCTGCAACATGTAAAAATGGTGGTTCTTGACGAAGCGGACGAAATGTTAGATATGGGTTTTATAGAAGACATTGAGAGTCTTCTAAGAGAAGTTCCTACCGAAGGTCGACAAGTTATGCTTTTCTCGGCAACAATGCCGCCGGGAATTCGCAAATTAGCTCAGACCTATATGAATTCTCCTCGTTCTGTATCAGTTAGTCGAGATGAATTAACTGTTCCGTTGATTGACCAGGTCTTTTATGAGACTAGGGAGAGTGTTAAAGTCGATGCTTTAGGCCGAATTATCGATATGGAGGATATTGGGCAGGGAATTGTTTTTTGTCGCACAAAACGTGGGGTTGATGAGCTTGTAGTGGCTCTTGAAGCCCGGGGATATTTTGCGGATGCTTTGCATGGGGATTTAAGCCAGCAACAGCGGGATCGAGTCATGAAACGGTTTAGAGATGGAAAGTCCGAATTACTGGTGGCAACAGACGTAGCAGCAAGAGGCTTGGATATTAATAATGTGACCCATGTCATCAACTTTGATATTCCTCAGGATCCGGTATCTTATGTGCATCGAATTGGAAGAACCGGACGTGTCGGACGTAAAGGGCAGGCAATTACCTTGATTTCGCCTAAGGAATATCGCCAACTCCGGCTGATTGAAAATCTTACGAAGACGCGAATCCGTCGGCAGGAACTTCCTTCGTTATCTGATATAAGTGAGCGTCAGGCAGAAAATCTTAAGAATCAGCTCATAAGACTGATCCAGGGTGATCGACTGGGGAGTTATCGTGCGATCGTTGGGGAATTGTTCGACGAATATGATTCAATTGATGTGGCAGCCGCTGCCCTAAAATTTGCGGTCGAGGGAGCGAGCGTAGAAGAACGCATCGAAGGCAAAGCTCAAGATGACTATCATTTTGAAAACACTGGAGCAGCTGCGGGTATGGTGCGCTTTTTCATGAACATCGGTAGGGTACAACAAATTCGCCCTCAAGATATTATTCGTTGGATTGCCGATGAAAGTGGAATTTCGGGGAACATTATAGGAATGATTAATATTTATGACAAATTTACTTTTGTAGAAATTCCTGAGGAATATGCCTCTAGGGTTTTGAGCTGCATGCATCAAAATATGATCAAAGGGCGTAGGGTGAGTGTTGAACCTGCCAAAGCTCGTGAGAATGATTAGTAAACATGGGAAGTAATTATTTTCATACGTGTTCTCTTTGCAATAGTCACATTTTGCAGTGAATTCCTTTACGTGAATATGCGAAAGGGCTGTAACAAATTGTTTCTGGATTATAAACCACTTTGTTGGTGTATAATCCTCTTTTTTTGGATTAGTTGCCATCAACGTCTTGAAATAATATCAAGCTAATTTTACCCCCAATTTCATATTGCGAATTAGAAGAATTTTGTAATATAATTTCTAATATAGTCGGTTGTAAAATAAAGAAATTGACAAGTATCAAGGCCTACCTCTATAATGAGAACCGAACAGATGTTTTGCCAACCGCAAAGATAACCACAAAATACATTGACCAAGATGAGGAGGAAAACGAAATGGCCGAAACGAATAAGCTAAAGGCACTTGACATTGCACTTGCTCAGATTGAGAAGCAGTTTGGCAAAGGATCGATTATGAAACTTGGGGAATCTTCGGCAGGAATGACGATCGACGTTATCCCGACGGGTTCTCTAGCGATAGATCTTGCTTTGGGGGTTGGAGGGGTGCCGCGCGGGCGGATTATTGAAATTTATGGACCAGAGTCTTCGGGTAAAACAACTGTCGCGCTGCATATTATAGCTGAAGCCCAAAAATTGGGCGGAGCAGCTGCATTCATTGATGCAGAGCATGCCCTTGATCCAGTATATGCTAAGGCCCTAGGAGTTAATATTGATGATTTGCTGGTAGCTCAGCCGGATACTGGAGAACAAGGGTTAGAAATTTGTGAGGCACTTGTACGTAGTGCTGCTGTGGATATCGTAGTAGTTGACTCTGTGGCAGCCTTAGTTCCTCGAGCAGAGATTGAAGGAGAAATGGGAGACAATCATGTTGGTTTGCATGCCCGTCTCATGTCTCAGGCCTTGCGAAAGTTGACAGGGTCCATCAGCAAAAGTAATACTTGTGTTGTTTTTATCAATCAAATTCGTGAAAAAATAGGCGTTATGTTTGGAAGTCCGGAGACAACAACAGGTGGTCGGGCGCTTAAATTTTACGCCACGATCCGGATGGACATTCGTCGGCAAGAGGCCTTGAAACAAGGGCAGGATATAGTCGGTAATAAAACCCGAGTCAAAATCGTGAAGAATAAAGTAGCGCCACCCTTTAAACTAGCGGATTTTGACATTATGTATGGAGAAGGAATTTCTCGTGAAGGAAGTATTGTCGATATTGGCACCGAAATGGAGATTATTGCAAAATCGGGGGCCTGGTACTCCTATAATGGTGAGCGGTTAGGGCAGGGGCGTGAGAATGTTAAAGAATATCTCAAGCAACACCCAGAGATGGCAAACACTCTTGAACAACTGATTCGCACGAACATGAACCCCATTGTAACCATGGTCGAAGACGAAGAAGCAGAAGATGGTTCACTTGACGAGCTTTAAACCTTCAAAAAGCGCCAGGGAAGTTGCATTGGATTGTTTATCACGCCGAGCTCTAACCCATTATGAATTAGAGACACGTCTCAAGCAAAAGGGCTTTGAAAGCTCGGAAGTTAATGATGTGCTGGAAAGAATGGAGAAGTTGGGTTATCTCAACGACCGAGACCTTGCGATGGCATACTCGATAAACCGACTCAAGCATTATTCTCGGCAAAGGGTCCAACAAGATTTGCAAAATCGAGGGTTAGAGTCCCAATTGATTGAACAAGCGTTGGAGTTAGCGTATTCAAGTGATGATGAGTTTCAGCAATGTCTAACCCTCGCAAAACGGTGGTGGGTCCAAGAGGGCAAACATTGGGAACAAAGAATTGATGTTAAACAAACAAAGAGGTCTATTCCACGTGAACTATGGCTTCAGCAAAAAGTTGCTCGAAAGCTTGGACAACGCGGATATTCTTCGGAGATGGTGCGAGACGTACTATACCAAATTAAAACTGATAATTATGTTGAATAGCGCTAGGGTTTGGGGTATAGAATGCACCAGTTTAGGACAAGCTTGACAATGTTTACAAATGATATTAAAATCTTAACAGAGACCTGTCTCTGTTAAGATTTAACCTTTAATGGTTTTCTTATAGATTTCGTAGTAGTCAGCTAATATAGGGACTTTTTTGACTAACGAGAGTTGTAGGAAACGGGGGGAACTACCCGTCTTAAAGGTTATGCTTATGGGACTGGTTTTGAAAACCAGTTTTTTTAATGTGAAAAAATAGAATTTTGACAAACAAGGAGGTGTATACGTATGATCGCATTTATTACCGGTTTAGTCGCCCTTTTGGTAGGATTAGGTCTAGGTGTCTTTATAGGTTGGCTTTTTCGCAAAAATACTGCTGAAAAGAGTATTGGATCGGCAGAAGAAGAGGCTAAGCGCATCGTTGAGAATGCCCTTGCTGCAGCTGAAAGCAAGAAAAGAGAATCTGTCGTTGCTGCTAAAGAAGAAGTCATGCTTATTCGCAATGAAGTAGAAAAGGAAACTCGGGAACGGCGTGGTGAGCTCCAACGGCTTGAACGACGTTTGGTTCAAAAAGAAGAGAGCTTGGACCGTAAAATCGAGTCACTTGAACGCAAAGAAGAAAATATTCATCTCAAGGAAAATGAAGTAGAACAGCAACGAGAAGAGTTAAACCAGCTTGTTGGAAAAGAGCAAGCGGAGTTAGAACGCTTATCTGGCATGACCACGGAAGAGGCTAAGCAGCTACTGCTAAAGAGAGTTGAAGAAGAGGTTCGCTATGAGTCAGCGATCATGATCAAGGAAATTGAGACTCGTTCCAAGGAGGAAGCCGAGAAACGGGCTAAAAACATTATTGCCTTAGCTATACAGCGTTGCGCAGCTGACCATGTAGCTGAAACGACTGTATCAGTTGTGGCGTTACCTAGCGACGAAATGAAAGGTCGAATTATCGGCCGTGAAGGACGTAATATTCGTACTTTGGAGACCTTGACAGGAATTGATCTTATTATTGATGATACGCCTGAAGCAGTTATTTTGTCAGGTTTTGATCCGATTCGTCGGGAAGTTGCAAGAATTGCTCTGGAAAAACTCATTGCAGATGGTCGTATTCATCCTGCGCGGATTGAGGAAATGGTTGAAAAGGCTCAGAAAGAAGTCGACCAAAAAATCCGCGAAGAAGGGGAACAAGCGACATTTGAGACGGGTGTCCATGGGTTGCATCCTGAATTAATTCGCTTACTTGGTCGGCTTAAATTCCGTACAAGTTACGGACAGAATGTCTTAAAGCACTCGACGGAAGTATCTCATTTGGCAGGATTGATGGCTGCGGAGTTAGGTGTTGATATTCAGCTTGCTAAGCGTGCGGGTCTTCTGCATGATATTGGCAAGGCTGTTGATCACGAAATGGAAGGGACACATGTACAAATTGGAGTTGACCTTGCCCGTAAGTATAAGGAATCCAGTGATGTTGTACATGCTATCGAAGCTCACCATAACGATGTAGAGCCGAAAACCATTGTTGCAGTCCTAGTGGCTGCTGCTGATGCGGTTTCTGCTGCACGTCCAGGGGCTCGAAGAGAAACACTTGAGACGTACATCAAACGTCTACAAAAATTAGAAGAAATCGCCGAAAGTTTTGAAGGAGTAGAAAAGTGCTTTGCTATTCAAGCAGGGCGAGAAGTTCGCATAATTGTGAAACCCGACAAAATTGACGATGTACTTGCTCCGCGGGTTGCGCGTGAGATTAGTAAACGTATTGAAGAAGAACTCGAATATCCGGGACAAATCAAGGTTGTAGTGATTCGTGAGACTCGAGCAGTTGATTTCGCGAAATAGCCATAGGCAGTATTTAAACAGGCGATCCTGGGGATCGCCTGTTTTTTATAGTAATCGGGGATAATCAAATAAACCGTCTGCTGTCGTCATCGTAGATGAGGACCAAATATACCCAGTCGGATGGGGAGGTTTTTAAGCAGGAATTTGCAGTTCGATGCCGAATTAGTGTTTTGTTAAGGTCCGAATTAGAGAGGAATGAAAACTAGGATGTTCAATAATTTGCAGCATAAGGATGGGGGACGTGTCCAAGACGGCGTAGGACTACTGACTTCAATTTTGTTAAGATACTCTGAGATGGGGTCGGTTCATTATTGCCTAGATCAGCATGCTCTTAAGTTCACGTTTATCATTTCGCAACACCAAGAGGTCTCTTCCCTCCAAAGGGTCCTTAAACCTGCTTTAGAATTCTTCCATCAACTCGAAAGGCAGAGCATGCGAATTTGCGAGATTGCTTGCCGGAGTGAGGAAAATGTCTGTGTGCTTATGATAACACGAGATGTCGATAGTATGACACAACGTGAAGTGGGGCTTATTGTTGAGCTATTAAAACGGGAATACAAAAAACATCTTGTTTTTGATAAAATAGATTTGCCAGAAGATGAACAAGTTTTTCAGGAAGAAATGATCAGCCAAATGCTGTCTTCAATCCAGTCCTGTGATATCGATAAAAATGTGGTTGCGTTGCGAGAAAAGGGCCGGGTGTTAGTCTTTAAGAGCTAGTTACTAAGAATCATCGAGTGAATAAACAGTCGTAAAATGCCAAATAATAGAATGTTATCGAGACTATAGTTTGGTTGATTTGGAAGGAGGTACGTTTTTTGCGCGTACTTTTTATTGGGGATATTGTGGGTAAACCTGGAAGGGAAGCTGTTAAACGTTTTCTAAAGCCTCTTCAGGAAGACTATAATGTTGATGTCACCATCGCTAATGCAGAAAATGCTGCGGCTGGAAAAGGTCTGACGAAAGAGATAGCCGAGGAACTTTATAATTACGGTGTTCAGTTTTTGACGATGGGGAATCATGTTTGGGATCAAAGAGATATTATGAATTTCATTGATCGTGAATCAAGGCTTATTCGACCCGCGAACTATCCAGTAGGAGCACCCGGACAAGGATATGGATTTATACGAGCCATAGGAAGCAAAATCGGCGTTCTTAATCTTTCAGGCCGTATATTCTTGCCACCCTTAGAGGACCCCTTTAGTGGAGCTATACGTTGGATTAATCAAATGAAGCAAGAAACTCCTATTATCATTGTCGATTTTCACGCGGAGGCAACTTCAGAAAAAGTTGCGTTGGGGTGGTTTCTCGATGGCAAGGTCAGCGCTGTTCTGGGAACTCATACCCATATTCAGACAGCCGATGCCCGTTTGCTTCAGCAAGGGACAGCTTATATTACGGATGTTGGCATGACAGGACCACGGGATTCAGTGTTGGGAGTTAAAAAAGAAATTATTATCAATCGATTTTTAACCCAACTTCCTGCGAAATTCGAGTTAGCGAATGGCCCTATTCAGATCAATGCTGTAATCTTAGATATCGATGAAGAATCTGGAAAAGCGCGGAAAATCGAGGCGATTCAACGAGTGGCAGATGCTTAAAGTATTTTTTAAAACTTGGAATTACGCTAGGAACTTTTGATTCTGAATGCTGGATCGAAATCTGAAAATTCTTTGAAACAAAAGAGGATTTTGCCCACCTGCTCTCGAATACATATATTCATAGTTGTGGTAATACTTGTAAACGATTTCGAGCAGGAGGATGTATCTAATGGATGTTTTAAAAGTTTCAGCAAAATCGAGTCCGAACGCGGTTGCAGGTGCTCTTGCAGGGGTTCTACGTGAGCGAGGCAGTGCTGAGCTACAGGCTATTGGAGCTGGAGCTCTCAACCAAGCTGTAAAGGCTGTTGCGATTGCTCGTGGTTTTGTGGCTCCAAGTGGAGTCGATCTTGTTTGCGTCCCAGCGTTTACTGACGTCGTAATTGACGGGGAAGAGAGAACAGCGATTAAGTTAATTGTTCAACCACGCTAAGGGTCGTTTTAGAGTCACCTGTTTGCTTAATTGTAGACAGGTGCTTTATTATGTCTATGTCAGAGGAGGTCTGTCAGTATGGAGAATTACTTTATCGTAGACGGCCATTGTGATAGTTTAATTCATTTTGTAGAGGGTGAGAGGACACTGAATGACCCATCTGAAGGAGGACAATGGGATATACCAAGAGCTAAGCAAGCTGGCGTATCTCTTCAGTTTCTGGCCGCCTTCATTGAGACGAAGTATAAACCAGCTATGTCATCGTGGCGGGGGCTACAATTAATTGAAGGAGCGCATCGATTCATAGCAGATCATGCTGAGCAAGTTTTCTTGGTTCAGAAAAAACTAGATCTTAAGCAAATACCTGATCCCACTCGAATTGGTATCCTCATGAGTGTGGAGGGCGGAGAAATTCTGGGCGAAAATGCTTTTATGCTGGATATTATCTTTAAATTGGGCGTAAGGGCCTTAGGGCTAACTTGGAACCAACGTAATGCCTTAGCAGATGGGGTTGGAGAAGTATGTACTCAAAGTCGGTTAACGAATTTGGGGCAGGAAGTCGTTCTACGAATGAATGAACTTGGGATGCTTATTGACGTTTCTCATCTCAATGAAGCGGGATTTTGGCATGTATTAGAGCTTTCAAAGCATCCTATCGCGGCTACCCACTCCTGTGCCAAGGCTCTATGTCCTCACCCGCGTAATCTGACAGATCCTCAACTTCGAGCTTTGGCAAAACAGAAGGGCGTTGTAGGGGTCAATTTTTATCCCCGATTTTTGAAAGAAACGGGTCCGACGACTCGAAACGATGTGGTACGCCATATTAGCCATATTGCAGAGGTGGCTGGGGTAGAAGCGGTTGGACTAGGTTCGGATTTTGATGGGATCAGTGAAACACCTGAAGGACTAGAGCATGTCGGTGACTATTATAGGCTACTTAATGATTTGGCGAAGATTGGGTTTTCGACATTGGAGCTTGAACAGATTGCGGGTCGGAATTTTATGCGTTTATTATCGAGCGTGTTAAAATAAGGGCAGGAAGTAGATAACCACAGAAAAGGGGTTATATCGTGAAGCCAACACTTGCTCTATTTGAAGCAGATTTGCATTGTCATACGACCGCGTCTGATGGACTGCTAACGCCGTCTGAACTTATCCGTTCCGCTGCTGAGCTGGGCTTAAAAGGAATTGGCATTACAGATCATGATACGATACAGGGGTGGAGAGAGGCAGAGGAAGCTGGGACAAATTATCAGTTGCAGATTCTCAGAGGGATTGAGCTTAACACGGATTGGCATGGAAAAGAAGTACATATTCTTGGATACGAGGTCGATGCTACGTCTGACTACTTAAATGATAAGCTTAGTTATTTGCGCCAAGCTCGTAAACAACGCATGCTAGAAATCCTCAATCGTTTGGAATTGATGGGGGTTCATATCGATGTTGATCAAATTCAACGTTTGGCTGAGGGAGAATCCATTGGACGCCCGCATATCGCCCAGGCGCTTATTGACCAAGGATACGTAAGTAGTATTCGGGAAGGTTTTGATCGTTATATCGGCTCGGGGTCACCGGCTTATGTTGGACTCCATAAACTAACCCCTGAAGAAGGGATTGAGTTAATCCGAGAAGCTGGTGGCGTTGCGGTCCTTGCCCACCCTGGTATGAATCGTCTAGAACAAGGAATCCCGGCTTGGGTCGAAGTAGGTCTTCAAGGCATCGAAGTCGCACATTCCGAACATAAGCCAGAAGATGAAATGAAATTTCGTGCGATAGCCCAAGAATTCCACTTACTTGCAACGGGAGGATCTGACTTTCATGGGGAGGCACGCAAACCTGGCGTGAAGCTTGGGCGTTGGGGAGTGTCGATCGATGTGATCCAGCAAATCCTTGATTTAGTTCGGTGCAAGTATTAGGGTAAAAAAGGTGTTTTCTTGGCCAAGGGTTAAAATGCATTTCTCCGGCATAGAATACCAATGTAGATTGAGCCGAGGGGGCGAAAGGCATTGGATTCCATGGAAGAAATGAACTTACTAAGGGCGCGCATCGGGGAACTAGAACAGCGTGTGGAGCACTTGAGAGTAAGCCGTCGAGTACTCATGAATCTGTTAGAAAAAGTTGAACGAGAAAAGGTGGCCTTAGTTTACCGCCTAGAAAAGGAAAACGTACGACTGCAACGAAATAATAAGCGATTTGCCAAATGGATTCTTTCTAAAAACAAAGAGATGGTGGAACTTCAAGAGAAAATGGAAGCAACGGCACAAAAGGCATGAGTACCTTAGCGGGACTCATGCCTTTTGTGCCGTTGGGGTAAATATGTGATGATTTAATGGGCATTATCAGCTTGCTCCAAAATACGCCCTAGGTCTGTTTGGGGAGAGTGATGTTCGCGGATTAAACGACAAACTTTAGGATCTAACCCTGCCTTCTGGGCTAAACGTTCACCCCATAGGGCGTGCTGTGTCGCCATTTTTAAGGGAGATGCGAGAATGGTGTGACCCTGCTCAAGGCGAGTCCAAAGGGACACAGGCATTTTCTGCATTAGGACGATATAGACCCGATGCCAAAGACGGATAGAGATGATAGATTTTCCACAATCGTGAAGGAGTGCAGCGGTTATGAGACTTTGAAAATCGGAATAAGCCAAGGGGTGTTCAGCCATAATAATGCTTTGTGTCACTTCAATAGCATGGAGTTGTTCAGTCTTTGACTGCTTTAGAAAGAGTGTTGTGGCCTCGGGAGATAAGTAATTCAAGGCCCATGTAATCTTTGAAGAATCAATCTGGGGATGGAACGCTTGGATGAATTGGCGCACACGGTAAAACATGTCTCTTCCTCCTTTCCCTATCATAATGAGCAGACTCCCATTTGACAAGCTGACGAATGTTTTTTCATATAAATAAAAAGTATTGAAAATAAGTGACGCAAACCCCAAAAATCTGTCCTTTTATGCAGGTATCTGTTATACTAATTAGAAAACTATTCGGAGGGAGTCAATCATGCAGTCCAATCGTATTATTCAAGATGCAGCCCTTACATTCGATGATGTTCTCATAGTTCCAGCAAAATCGGAGGTTCTACCTCGAGATGTTGATGTGAGCACGTACCTAACAAAAAAGATTAAACTTAATATTCCGCTCATGAGTGCTGGAATGGATACTGTTACAGATTCACGGATGGCTATTTCAATGGCCCGTGAAGGTGGAATAGGGATTATTCATAAGAATATGAGCATAGAACAGCAAGCATTAGAAGTCGACAAAGTTAAACGATCTGAACATGGAGTCATCACGGATCCTATCTTTTTACATCCAACCGACAGTATTAACGAAGCATTGAAGCTTATGGAACGTTATCGAATCTCAGGGGTCCCAATTACCGTTGAAGGAAAGCTTGTTGGGATCTTGACCAATCGAGATCTGCGTTTTGAGAAAGATTTTGATCGGATGATTGCAGAGGTTATGACCCAGACTAATCTGGTGACGGCGCCTGTGGGTACGACTCTTGACCATGCCAAGGAAATCTTAGGTCAACATAAGATTGAAAAATTACCTATTGTGGATTCAGAGGGTATGCTCAAAGGACTCATTACGATCAAGGATATCGAAAAATCTCGCCAGTATCCTAATTCCGCTAAAGATGAACGTGGTCGTCTACGTGTGGGTGCGGCCATTGGTGTCACGACGGATACATTACAACGAGCTGAAGCGTTAGTTAACGCTGGTGTGGATGTTATGGTTTTAGATACGGCACATGGGCACTCGGTAGGGGTCATTGAAACGGTAAGGATGTTACGAGAACGTTTTCCGGAAACACAGCTGATTGCGGGAAACGTAGCAACTGCTGAGGCAACTCGTGACTTGATCGAAGCGGGAGCAGATGCAATCAAGGTCGGGATAGGACCAGGATCGATTTGTACTACTCGAGTGGTGGCTGGCATTGGAGTTCCGCAAATCACAGCCGTTATGGATTGCGCTGAAGAAGCAGAAAAATATGGTGTCCCAGTCATTGCTGATGGAGGTATCAAGTTCTCGGGTGACATAGTCAAAGCCTTGGCAGCTGGTGCTCGTATCGTCATGATCGGAAGCCTCTTTGCTGGGACTGAAGAAAGCCCTGGAGATATGGAAATATATCAGGGACGGAGTTTTAAAGTGTACCGAGGGATGGGATCAATCGGAGCGATGAAAGAAGGAAGTCGTGACCGATATTTCCAACAAAAAGATCAAAAACTTGTTCCAGAGGGAATTGAAGGACGTGTCCCCTTTAAAGGACCTGTTGCTGAAACCATTTATCAGATGATCGGAGGTCTCCGAGCGGGAATGGGTTATTGTGGAACACCGAACATTGAGGCGCTTCGAACACAAACTCGCTTCATACGCATTACAGCTGCAGGATTGCGCGAAAGCCATCCCCACGATGTGACAATTACCAAAGAAGCACCAAACTACAGTTAATAATAGATTAGGGAGAGAGTATCACTCTCTCCCTGTTTTGATGGGAGGTAACCATGAATTTCGCTTTTTGGCGCTATCAGCTGTTATTAACTGTGCTCTTTCTTTTTTGGGGCGGTTTCTTTGTTACAGGTGGTGCACTAAATCAAATCGCGTTTAACTTTGCAGTTTTCTACCCGCTTGGGTTTTTAGTGGGATATCGTCCGCAGGTTGAGAATGAGCGCACCGCCTTCCTTGCGGCTCTTTTATTTAACCTTTTGTCCTATGTAGTTGCTCGTGCATCAGCAATCTCAATTCAAAGTTGGATCGTCGTCATAGACTATATGAGCCTCTTTATTTTTCTTAAGGCTGGTCTAATAATTGGTCACCGTGCTCAATCAAAGGAGTGATAATCGTGAGAATTGTTATAGCACCTGACTCTTTTAAGGGCTGCTTAAATGCTTTAAATGTGGCTTATGCAATGCGTAGGGGTGTTCAACGGGTTTACCCTGACAGTGTGATTGAGATGATCCCGATGGCAGATGGGGGCGAAGGTACAGTGGATGCGTTACTTAGCGCGGTACGTGGGATAAGGATTGAGGTCAACTCTACAGACCCGCTAGGGCGCCCTATACGGGCCTGCTATGGCCTTATTGACAATGGAGCGACCGCTATCATCGAAATGGCTGCAGCTTCGGGCTTAACCCTTTTAAGTTCTTGGGAAAGAAACCCCCTACTGACGACCACACAGGGGACTGGTGTACTGATTCGAGATGCTCTCGATCGTGGAGTGAAGAAAATCCTTCTCGGTATAGGTGGAAGTGCGACGAACGATGGAGGAGCCGGGCTGGCGGTCGTATTGGGCGCCAAGCTTTTTGATGCTCAGGGTCAAAAGTTGTCCCAGGGAGGAGCCGCACTTGCCAATCTCGTCACAATTGATTTGTCTGGATTGGACCCTCGTTTGGAGAAGGTTAAGATTGAAGTTGCCTGTGATGTTCAAAATCCGCTATGTGGTCCTGAGGGTGCCAGCGCTGTTTATGGCCCTCAAAAAGGTGCAAAAGTTGAAGATGTTCGAGTCCTAGATGCGGCTCTACAAAACTTTGGAGAACGATTGAGCAAATTGGTGGGTATCAATCTATTAGAGCTGGCGGGTGGAGGTGCTGCAGGAGGGCTTGGAGCGGGTGTTGTCGGATTTCTTGGAGCAAAATTGCGACCAGGGTCACAAATGGTTTTAGAGGTTGCCAATGCGGACGAGAAAATTAGGCACGCTGATTTGGTTTTAACAGGTGAAGGAAGCTCGGATTTTCAGACGGCCTACGGCAAAGTTCCTGTTGGGGTCGCGGCCTTAGCACGTAAGTACGATGTCCCTGTACTGATTATATCGGGATCTGTGGAGGGTCCCCCAGACTTTCTCGTAACTCACGGGATCGCGAGCTGTTTCAGTGTTTCTGAAGGGCCGTCAACCTTGAAAGAGGCTTTTATGAAAGTAGAAGAGCAACTGGAACGTGCGGTTTGGAGGATTTTAACAGTTTGGAAACTGGGGCAGGAGTCTGTAACTAAAAGTAAGAAATTGCCCTTAGGAAGCTAATACTACTTTTGAGGGAAAATATCTAACAAAATACTCCTGAAAAAGAAGGATAAAAATGGAAGTTGAAGAATGAATATAGTGGCTATTCATTTTGACTTACACTTATTTTTATCTCATCTAAAAAGGGGGATTTTAAATGACGGAGTTGTCTCGTCGAGAGCGTAAAAAGAAAGAAACGCGTGAAAGGATTTTCACGAACGCAATGCAGCTTTTCCGCTTACAAGGATTCACAGCCACTTCTGTCCAACAAATTACACAGCAAGCGGACGTGGGAAAAGGGACTTTTTATAATTACTTTTCGACAAAAGAGGCTGTTATATTAGAATTTTCACGTCGAACATGGAAGGACCTGGTAAATAAAGGACGTCAAGAGCCCACTGTAAGCACCCGGCAACGATTAGGGGACCTTCTTCAAGCTTGGGTAGGATTTATGATAGAAGATCGGGAAATCGCATGGGTCACGGTGCGAAATCGCGAAGGGGCAGATTACGATATGAGTTTGCATTATGCTCTCCTTGCAATTTTGACAGTCGGGCAACAAAACAACGAAATTAGCAGAGTATTTGATCCTGCTTTTTTGGCTGAAAGCCTGGAGGGAATGGTGGTACAGCATTTTATCCGCTGGTTTGTTTCTGATGTGGGCGATTTGCATGAAGAAGTAAACCATTCGCTTGCTGTGTTTTTAGACGGGCTCTCGGACAATCAGCAGGAGGCCTGAGAGTGAAGGAGCTTTGTCGTTTAAATTCTTTGCTACGTGTGGTATAGTTATTCTAGTTTTGAATGGAGGGTGAGAAGTGACGGTTTTACACGCATTAATATTAGGTATTGTGCAAGGTTTGGGTGAGTTTTTGCCTATCTCTAGCTCTGCGCACCTTGTACTAATCCCATGGCTTTTTGGATGGGAAGATCCGGGATTGACGTTTGATGTTGCACTTCATATGGGTACTTTGTTGGCTGTGGTTCTGTATTTCTGGAACGATTGGGTCAGATTGATTAGAGCCGCCTTGCGACGTCGTGCTTCAAATGATAAACGTATTTTCTGGTACTTAATCGTAGCGACCATACCCGGTGGATTGTTTGGTTTAGCGCTCGAGAAAAAAGCAGAGACTATTTTTCGTTCTCCTTTGCTCATCGGAACTATGATGATTGTCATGGGGATCCTCTTATATCTCGCAGATCGCAAACGTCAACTTCGTAAAATGGATACGATGACTCTTGCAGATGCTGTTTGGATTGGACTTTCGCAAGCGCTAGCGATTATTCCCGGAGTGTCTCGTTCCGGAAGTACTATGACAATGGCTCGTTTCTTAGATTTAACCAGAGAAGATGCTGCCCGCTTTTCTTTCCTTATGTCTACACCTATTATTATGGGCGCCGGACTATTGAAACTTCGGCATTTAACGATGGCTTCCATAAACTTACCCTTTTCGGTTGGCGTTATTTCCTCATTTGTTGTCGGCATTCTTAGTATTTCATTCTTACTGCGGTATTTAAGAACCAGTAACTTTGGACTTTTTGTAGGTTACCGGTTTCTAATTGGTATCGTTGTGATTGGGTTCGCTTTAGCAGGACATTAGAGATCTCGTCCATTCATATCCCTCTGTTGTTAACCATAGAGTAACAGCGGAGGGATTTTTAATGCATAAAAGAAGCACACCGAGAAATTTAGGGCTTTGGATGGGGCATGTGCCAGTGGGCCCCAATAATGACATTACGGATGTGCCTGGTGTTAGTGTAGGAAATGTTTCTCTAATTAAGGGTGCTGGATCGCTAATTCCTGCCAGAGGGGGTCCTGTTCGAACAGGTGTGACGGCTATTCTCCCTTGTCCTGGTAATATCTATCGGCAACCCTGTCGCGCTGGGATCGAGGTTATAAATGGATATGGAAAATCGATTGGTGTTCCCTTTATTCAAGAAATGGGGATTCTCAATTGTCCGGTATTATTGACTAATACGCTTAGTGTCAATGATGTAGCCCACGGTGTCATCACGTATCTTTTACAGCAAAATCCCGAAATTGGAAATGATGCACGGACTCCTAATGTCGTTGTTTTGGAATGCGATGATTCATATCTAAATGATATTCGAGGGCGCCATGTTAAGCCGTGGGATGCTATACTTGCCATTCAACGGGCAACTAAGGGGCCGATAGAGCAGGGTAATGTTGGTGCTGGAGTGGGAATGTCCTGCTTTCAAATGAAAGGGGGAATTGGGAGTTCTTCCCGTCTTGTTTTTAATCATAATGAGAGTAGGCATGTCGTAGGGATACTCGCTCTGGCAAATTTCGGCCTGTTACGTGATTTCCTCTTAGCAGGGGTTCCTGTCGGACAATTTCTTTCAGTGCCTGGAGTAGGGTACATTCCAGGTTCATTAATTCTTGTGGGTATTACAGACGCTCCATTATCACGATGGCAATTAAAACAACTTGCTCGTCGAGCCTGTTTAGGAATAGCGCGTACTGGGTCAATCTCGATGACTGGCAGCGGTGATTTTTGCTTAATGGTCAGCACTTATTCTGGCGATGACAACGTTTTGTCAGACTGGGAGCTGGATGATTATTTCAGAGCTGTTGTTGAAGCCACGGCAGAAAGCATTTGGAACTCCCTATTTCTAGCACAAACTATGCAAGGTCGAGATGGAAATATCCGTCATGCCCTGCCTATTGAGAAAACGCTTAATCTGGTCCGTGGCTGGCATGGAGGGTTCGCATCCACATAAGAGGTAATGGACAGCGTATATGGTTCCATGCAAACAGGTTTTCATGAAATTTGTCATGATCTTCGCCCTTAGCGCGTAAACATGTTGGTAAACATGTTTATGGAGAAAAGCTAAGGGAGGTTCATCGTGAGTATTACCTGGAACTTGATCTGGGACGCTCATCCTGACCTATTTATGGTGAGGAATTGGCAGGAATACCCGGATGATAAAAAAAAGGCAAGTCGTCTCCCCCCACACTATACATATTTTATGGGTGTCGAGACGACTTTACGAGTTGGGATTATTGCAACTTCTTCAATGCAGCGAGAAGAAGAGTTTCTTCTCGCTGGTCTATTATGGGGAAATCGACTAAGCAATGGTGCGAAAACTGTAATTTATTTTGTTGCACCTGATTTTTCAAAGTCCTTTATCAATGGGCTCACTAAAATCGGAGGAAATATCTTTGCAAGAGCGGTTTATTGGCGTGAAAAGCTTACTCCAAGTCTATACCTTATTCCTGAGGAGTCACAAACTAGCCGGACAAGATACGCCCTGGGGGAAGAACGTCCAGATTGGAATCGCTGGGGACAAGGCTTAAATCCTGTCGCTCAACAACAACTAAAAATCGTGAACACCTTTTTTGGTCAATTGGCGAATCGTCGGGTTCGCATAGAAATAAAACCTCGGCACATTAGTTTCCTTTGGGGAAACTTTGAAATTGCTGAAGTGCGTCGTTCGGGCAAGAAATTTGTATTGACGACTAAAGTGAAGTGGCTTAAAACGAATGAACAACTATTACATTTACATAAACAAGGGTGGGTGGACGCCGCTGGTTCTCTGAATCAAGAATTTTGTACGGCAATTTGGGGCATTCTCGACTACCTCGAATCCTTGGAGCTTGAAGGCAAACTTCGCACCCAAGATCTCATCACTTTGTGGCTTCATCAGGGTGAAGGAGTCTTGAAATCGCTTTGGGGGAGTCCATGGCCATGGCCGTGGTTACCGAGAGAGCGTAGCGAAAACTCTGTCATCGAATTGGAAGAATGGTATTTTTTTCAAGGCAATGGACAACTAAGTGTTGTTTGTCCAATTTTCGAAAAACCCTTAACAAAAGCGACGCGAAGTGTTTTGTTGGCAAGTGTGTTGGAAAGAAGTATGCTTCTCGTCTGTGCCAAAGATGCTCAAGGAAAACCGCTAGGTTGGGATGGTCGAGTACACTGGCTTACAACCCTCAGTAAAGAGGAAGAACTTCGACGTTGGTATTGCTGGCTAAAAGATACGGATAAGTTTCCGATCTGGACGTTGCCGGAAAATTGGCGTGACAAAGGAATTTATGAGCTAAATTGTCAAGGTACACTTTTGACTGGTTCACTTATGCAGAAAGGATGCCCCTCGTGAAACTTGAGGAGTGCGGTAAATCAATGACTACTTCGGTTCCACAAATAGGTTCATCTTCGGAAAAGTGAAGTTTGCCATGATGAGCAAGGACGATTTGTTGAGCAATGGTTAAACCCAGTCCGGTCCCTTCTTTTTTTGAGGTAAAGAAGGGATCAAAGACCCGATTACGTAGGTTTTTGGGAACACCAGAACCGTAATCGATAATGCTGATCCTTACGAGCGTTTCTTGTTCTTCTAAATGAATGATGACCTTTTCTCCTTTGGGTGAGGCTTCAATGGCGTTATTTAGAATAAATAGAAGCGCTTGGAGGAGTTGTTCGTGGTCACCAATGACGTGGACCGATGTGACGGAGAGTTGGAGAATGAGGGTTACGCTCTGTGAGAGACAAATGGGATGGGTTATTTCCGCCATAGAATGAATGGCTTCGGTCAAGTCAACAGGTTTCATTTGAGGTGCTGTTGGGCTTGTTAGTAGCACGAATTTACTCAACATTTGATCAATGGATTGGATTTCATCGAGAATCAGTTGTTGATATGGACGAAAGAACTGGGGCCACTGTTCGGGTGTAATCAGTTGCATGAACCCTTTGATGGTTGTTAAAGGGTTGCGGATTTCATGCGCTAAACCCGCAGAGACCTCACTAATAATGAGAAACTTTGCTGCTTGCAAAGAGGCCTCAGATCGTTCTTTTTCTTCGCTAATATCGAAAAGCAGTAGGACCGTACAGCATTGAATATCAAAGTCCAGTAGAGGCCGAGTCTGAAACCGCAGGTGTTTTTCTACTCCTGACGGGTTTTTCCAGATGATTTCACCGTGCTCCGGCGGAGTATCCGGTTTAAAATTTGGTAAAATACCCAGAACAGTAGATATAGATTGGCCTAGTAAAGAGGAGTCAGGTAACGATAAAAGTAGGCTCGATTGAGGATTTGATTCTATAATAGATCCTGTATGGTCCAATAAGATAATTGCTTCGCGTGTATAGTCGAGGGTTTTGATTAAGGGGGGACTTTGCCGAAGCAACACACGCATAGCTTTGATGTGACGTTGATGAAGCAGGCGTTCTTGTGTTTCCTTGTGATCAAAGAGAAACATGACCCCAAGCAGGAAGAGTACATGAACTAAAAGAAATAGGGTCGAGCTTGGAGATACTCGTGAAATGACCAAAAGCAAAGCGGCTGACATGACCCAGGCTTTGCCCCAAGCACTTGACCAAAGTCTAAACCATAAAACGATAGCCATGAACGGGAAGAACGCGAAAATGATGCGAAAAAAGCCCGGCAGATGTAGGGTTTTACTGATAATAGTGGTTATAATGAGGACTAGAGACAATATCATAAACATACTCTGTCTATGGAGAAAACGGAATTTCAGGGAAACCACAATACAAATCTCCTCCCAAAACCATCGAAGCTATATCGTACGACATAGTGTATCATACTAAGATGTGGAAATTTGTCATAAAAGGAGATACAAAATGAGAAATCCTATTGGTCAAGCGGCGAAAGTATATTCAAAAAAGGAGATGCAACAATATAATAAATGTTGTATAATTATGCAAAACGCTTAAAGGAGATATAGAGATGAAATTGCGTAAGGCCCGAATAGCTGATGTTGAAGAAATGATGTTATTAATTAATAGTAATGCAGAACAAGGACTCATGCTGGGCCGATCAAGAAATATGCTTTATGAAAATATTCGCGAATTCTTGCTGGCGGAAATAGATGGTCAGTTAGTAGGGGTTGCATCCCTCCATGTCCTTTGGAGTGATTTGGCAGAAATACGAGCATTAGCAGTCTCTAGTGACTATAAAAGGAAAGGGATAGGAACAAAGATCGTTAAAGGACTTGAAGAAGAAGCGAGGGAACTAGGATGTACGAAGCTCTTTGCTCTAACCTATCAGCCCGAGTTCTTTAAACACTGTGGTTATGAACAAGTCAGTAAGGATGAAATGCCTCAAAAGGTTTGGACAGAGTGTATCAATTGTATCAAGTTTCCTAATTGTGATGAGATTGCCGTCAGCCGTATCCTATAACATGTGGGCAGAATAGTTTAGCCGGACCTTTAGGTTCGGCTAATGTTTTATGGAACTAATTTCCACTTAGTTACATAAAACATACTATGGCATTGCGCTAAATATGAGGACGGAGACGGTGCTATGGAGCTTAAAGGCGAAGTCCATGAGGGGTTTGAAAAGGCACGTTTTTTTGTATTTGAAGGTGTGGAGCAGATCCTGTCGGGAAGTCTTGACGAAGCGCACGGTATATCCTCGAGCCCAGGGGCAACTGCGCTTGCCGCCCTTGCCTTACTCGCAGTCGGAAGGGGATTTGAGGATGCTCAACAGCGTGGAATACAATGGTTGAGGCAGCAATATAAAGGAGGCTGGGGAAAATTCCCTGGTGATACACCTGATGAAGAGATCACCCAAATCGTCAGGATGGTTCTTCGGGGAAGTCAAGGTGGGTGGAAGGCCAAACTGAGACTTTTGTCTCAAGCACGGCAATTTTCTTATATGATTCTTTCGTTAGGACAAAGGGTGGTTCCAGGCCTAGAGGGTCCCACTCCGGAGGAAATTTTACTTCCAACTATTCTGGAAGATAGGATATTAACTAAGTTGCCACACTATGGAAGACCGGTTGTTGTTGCGGCTTCAATTCTTGCCTCAAACTCACTAGATGGAATTCAAAGAGGGATTCAGTACCTTTTAAAAACACAGATGGCTGACGGTTCTTGGGCGGAAGATATAATTGCAACGAGTTTAGCGACTCTTGCGATTATTAGCAAAGGGAGTAATCTTGTACAAACACAAAGAGCTGCACAATGGTTGGTACAGAAACAGTATCCAAGTGGTGGGTGGCCTGCTTTTGATCAACTTGGAAATTGGGCTATGGGTTGGGCTTTGAGCATCTTTGGAGAGACAACTCAGAGACCTTCAGAAATTCCTTGGCTAAATCCAGCACTGAATTGGTTAAAGAAAGCCCAGAATGCGGATGGTAGTTATGGAAGTACCCCTCCGTACACTCACCCTGACCTGGACGATACGGCTGTTGCCTTGATCGGGTTACACCAAGTTCTCGGGGAACAGAATCAGTTGGGAGTTAACCTTCTGAAGCGGTTACAGAATTTTGATGGAAGCTGGGGGACATTTCCTAGCTTTCAAGGTGTACCTCCCAATGTCTCTACAGAGTTCCCCGTCTATATTTCGAGTGTTGATGTTAGCATTCACGTTTTAGAGGCCTTATGGAGACGTTCTCGTTCTCAAGATGAACAAATATGGCGTGGTATAAATTGGATTTTAGCTCAGCAAGATGATCAAGGTGCATTCCCTGCATCTTGGTTTACGGGGTCCATCTATAGTACCGCACAGGCCTTAGAATTACTCAGCAAGTGGAAGTTCAGTTGGGAACGGTGGAACACAGCACGTAATATCAGTGTGGCAAAGAAAAAAGGACAGATATTTCTTGTGAATGCTCAGAATCACGATGGAGGTTGGGGTTCAGCAGTCGAGACTAGCTTGTCTATTACAGGGTTATGGCGATATTCAAAAATGGTTCCAAGAGAAGTCTTTAATAAAGGAATAAGAAGTCTCCTTGCAGTCCAGAAAAGTGATGGTTCATTTGAGCCTTCTTACCGTGGAGTCTATGCAAAGGGGTGGAATTATGAGGAACCGATAACAACTGCGCTTACGGCCATTCGCGCATTACAACGCTATCAAAGGTTGGACAAGGGCAAGGGATTGTTTTTTAAAAAGTTTTAGCCGAGTATAAAACCCCAATCATTTACTTGGCACGTAACGTGATTGGGGCATCAGCTCAGAGTTTGTTATTGTGAACAGAATGGGGTTGTGAAGTTTTTTTGTTCGCGTTGTCTGAGAATTGCATGGAGGAAATCCCATTGCAAATCGAGGTAGGCGTTGGTTAGCTCGTATTCACTCAACCCTTTGGAGAGGAGATATTCACGAGAGGATGTTTCGAAATCACGAATAAATTCCAAGACCTCTTCACCTTGAATTGACAGCATTTTTCACCCTCCATTCGAAAACATGAGGTTAGTCTTGTCTGATTTTGCGGTAATATACTAGCTTTATCCTTATTATAGGGAATCGCCATTGAAAAACCTGTTGGAATAGGGAGATCGATCCGAGGATAAAAGAGAAAATAATGAAGAACTAATAAGAGTTTTTGTTGCTTTTTGCAGAATGGTTCTCATCGACTGGGCAATGACGCCAAAGCGAAGGATCAAGTAAAAGTCGGTTTCCAGCCCGGTAATGACGTTTGGCTTGAGGGAGATCTTCAAGCCAAACATAGCAGTCTGCTAATGAATGATGAATACTGGCTTTATAACTTAGAGTTAGGATCTTTTGAGTAAGCCAATGGGATCCACTATGTGGAAATCCGTGTTGTTGTTCCAGATGTAAACTTCGCTCGAATAATTGGGCGGCTTCTGGAATTTTTCCAACTTGTACAAGAACACGGCCCTGCGTCGCAAGCATAAGAGGGTCGACTAAAGAGTGGGGATTATCACGCAATACATAGAGCGCTCGTATTGTATTGCCTTCTTTTAACAGAATATCCCCAAGTGTCGTACAGAGCAAGGGATCATGACTAGGGAGGAATTTTTCTAGAAGCGATATAGCTATTGTCGGCGCTTGGAAGTAGTAATAAAGTTGGCTTGCAAAACGTGCAATCGACATGGGACTGGTGTCTTGTGAAATCGCACGGGCCATTCGTTTGGCTGTTACCTTCTTTTCAGGAGGAGTAAAGGTTTTCTTCTTTATCATGGCTACATAGGAAACGCAAAGGCCACCTAATAGAAGATGTAGGCCACTGTTCAACCCAAACCGCCAAGTAGTAATCGTTGTGGCCAGTAGGGTAAGTGTTGCTAAGTACATAAAAAAATATAGTTTTTGCACGTAAAGTATTTCTAAATCGAACTGCACACTTCGCATTCTATCCCCCCTTTCATGTTACGACAGACAAGATGCAATTAGAACACGTATAAATATGTTAATAACAATTTGGCCAGGTCATAAAGACCTGGCCAAATTGTTATTAACATAGAAAAAAAGCTGCCTACAGTCAATATACTGTCAACAGCTTTTCGTTTTTAAGTTTAAAGTTCTTATTTCCGAATAGTCTTATGGTGGAGGTAAGCGGAATCGAACCGCTGGCCTCTAAAATGCGAATCTAGCGCTCTCCCAGCTGAGCTATACCCCCAATAATAACAATTATAATCCAATGTTCAAAAATTGCAAGTTTTCTTCGAAAATTTTTGGAGGATTTCCGCGTCCGGAAATCCTCTTGCGCGCAAGGTCTAGAAATTAGGTTACCAGACTTACTTATTTAACCATAACGCAAATTTTGTCGAAAATCAATTTGTAAATTATAGGAGAAATTCTTATAACAACGTTTTGGATTACCGTTTTTAACAAATTATCGGTAGTAGACTCTCCAAATTGTTCTCGAAAAAAGATAGGACAGACAGCTAAAAAACCATCTTCTAAATATAGTTTTAGTTAAATCTCGAAACCTAAGAAGTTTATTATAATATTTCAATTTTTAATACCGAAGATATTGATACTTCTGAAAATATACATTAAAATAAGGTAAATGGCATGATGGTCAGACCAATATATTTAATAGATATGTTGGTTTAATTATAAATAGTAAAAACCGAAGGAGGAAGAGCCTTATGGGAATTGATCGAACAACTGAGTTATATGAACGATTTAAAACGAAATTGGAAGCCGTGTCTGGAGAATGTTATCGTGTTGAAACCGCTAAAGAAGCAGGACAACTTCTTTGTAAAGTGCTTCAGCAAAAAGGGGTACAGAATGTTGCACTATTAAATGCTTCAATCTCACGCAAAGGAACTATGGAAAATCAGTTGGGTGAAGCTGGTATAGTCGTAATGACAGACCATTTTCGTGAAGTTACGCCAGATGCACATGCAGGTATCACGCAAGTTAACTATGCTATTGCTGAACTTGGAACTCTTGTTCAAGCGGACGCAGATGCGAATGTTGATCAGCGCCTATGTTCCACCCTGGTGCCTATCCATGTCGCACTTGTTTCCACATCCAAACTCATTCCAACACTCATGGAAACTATGGCAACTCTCCATCGACTCCCTAGAATTCCTGGATTTGTGGGTTTTATCACAGGTCCAAGTAGAACTTCAGATATTGAACGCGTTTTGACGATCGGGGTCCATGGTCCCAAACAACTCGTCGTTATCTTTGTTGATGAGCAAGTAGAGGAAGTGGCTTAAATGGCTAATAAACAATTTAAAACAAAAATCGAAAATGCACTTGACAATAAAGTATTACGCGGAGCGTTGGGCCGTTTTGGTGATGCTTACACTATATCACGTGAGCAGGCATACGAGGGTTATGACTTTACGGAACTACGCGAGAATATCGCTCGTGTGAAGTCCTATGCAGCAACTCACTTGGACGAAATGCTGGATCAGTTCGAAAAAGAAGCATCTGCCAGAGGAGCGAAGGTTTTTCGTGCAACTACCGGCGAAGACGCAAAACAATATATTCTTGAACTGGCTAGGAAACAAGGTGCAAAACGGGTTGTCAAGTCTAAATCCATGGCCTCTGAGGAGATTTTACTCAATAAAACATTGCAAGCTGAAGGTATGGATGTGCAGGAAACAGATTTGGGAGAATGGATTGTACAGTTAGCGGGACAACATCCTTCTCACATGGTGATGCCAGCAATTCATATGACGAAAGAAGAGGTCGCAGATACGTTTACCGAACACTTAAAGAGGGTAAATGAACCTGATATCTCTGAACTTGTTAAAACGGCTAGGGTAGAACTCCGTAAAAAGTTTTTAGAGGCGGATATGGGGATTTCTGGAGCCAATATGGCCGTTGCAGAGACAGGTACTTTGATTATGGTGACGAATGAAGGAAACGCTCGTCTAACATCCACCTTGCCCCCGGTGCATGTCTATTTAGTGGGCATAGAAAAATTGGTACCAAAATTTGAGGATGCCGGATACATACTTCAGGCACTCCCTAAGAGTGCGACGGGTCAAAAAATTACCAGTTATGTAAGCATGGTAACGGGTGCAACGCCAGCCTATCTCCCAGATGGTTCAGTTCAGACCAAGGAATTTCACATTATCCTAATGGACAACGGCCGACGAAAGATGTATAACGACGAAAAGTTTAAAAAGACATTCCAGTGTATTCGGTGTGCATCGTGTCTGAATGTATGTCCTGCTTTCCAACTTGTGGGTGGGCATGTTTATGGACATATTTATACAGGTGGGATTGGAACCATCTTAACTAACTTCTTAAATTCTGAAAAAGATGCTCAAAACCCGCAAAATCTTTGTCTCCAATGTGGAAAATGTTCCGAGGTATGCCCAGGAAAGTTAGATATTCCAGAGATGATTTTAGAGATGCGAAACCGTATGGGTGAAAAAGAAGGGCTTCCGTTCACCCAGAAATTTGCCTTGGATGTGGTTTCTAATCGGAGACTATTCCATTCGTTGTTGCGCATGGCATCTGTTGCTCAAAAGCCGTTCACCAAAGGGCAGCCGGTTATTCGTCATTTACCCATGTTTCTCTCGGGTCTTACGGAGAAGAAAAGTTTGCCAGCAGTTGCCAAAGTTCCTTTTCGAGATGTGTTTAAGAACATCAAGCAAGATGTTAAGAAACGCAAAGGAACGATTGCATTCTATGCAGGCTGCTTGATTGACTTTGTCTATCCTAAGATTGGTGAAGGGGTTATTGCCGCATTCAATGAAAAAGGCTATGAAGTTGTATTTCCAGATGGGCAATCATGTTGCGGTGCTCCAGCTACGTATATGGGTGACCGTAAAAACGCGCGAAAGTCTGCGATTATAAATATTGAAGCGTTAGAGGCGGAAAAGGTTGATTACGTTGTCTCCGCTTGTCCTACCTGCACACACGCTCTTAAAGACAGCTTCAAAGAACTTCTTGAAGATGATCCAGCGTTAGCTGCTCGTGCTGAAGAACTGAGTCGTAAGTCTTTAGATTTCTCTAAACTGTTATCTGATCTCGGCGGCTTAACCCCTGGTGGAGATGGGGAACCTTTAAAAGTTACGTATCATGATTCTTGTCATCTGAAACGGAAAATGGGTATCTATGCTGAACCTCGCAAACTCTTGAGTAATACGTCAGGGGTAAAACTTGTTGAGATGAAAGAATCAGATCGGTGTTGTGGATTCGCAGGCTCTTATTCAATAAAATTCCCTGAGCTGTCAGGTCCCATCTTGGATCGTAAACTAGGTAATATTGAAGCCTCTGGTGCAGACGTCGTCGTTGTTGATTGTCCAGGGTGCTTAATGCAAATTGCTGGCGGCCTAGATAAGAAAAATCCTAACATCAGAGTTATACACACTGCAGAGCTACTATTGGAGAAACGAAAGAAAATGAAAAAAAAGAATAAAAAATAGAAGGATTTTCCATTCTGGATGTAGAAGTAAACTTAAGTAAGTGAACAACCTTTTATCCGGATGGAAGTAAGGCAATGTTTTGCCGCAAAGCGAAATCGCGTCGAGGGAAAAGGTTGGAGCCTTCTAAAGATTAAGCAATGGCCTTCTCTAATGTGCTGCAGCACATTAGAGAAGGGAGTCTCAGTATTGCACCTCTGTTAAGCAGAGCGGGTCGTTGCGAGAACTGAGAACTGTTGAGGAACCCTAAGAGATCATCACTCTCTTGGGGTCTTTTTTATGAAAATTAGGAAAAAACAATTTGCCTGAATGGAACTTATTTAAAACTAGAAGGAATTCGTAAGGAAAAGGAGAATAATATAGCATAGAACCAGAAGATAGAATCGTTCTGCGTTTGAGACCTCAATAGGAGGAAACAGTCGTGATTCAAGCTATTCTTTTTGACATAAAAGAAACGTTGACAAATATAAATTCGTCTGACTTCATGCGAAATTATCTTGGATTTTTGGCTCCGCGCTTTGCGCATCTTCTCCCGCCAGATAAGTTTTCAAAACAACTTTTAAAATCGATGGAAGTTATGCGGAATGAACCTAAACCTGGGCAAACAAATATGCAGACGTTTTATGACGACTTTAGTAAAGCCACGAATCAATCGTACCAAACGTTACATCCAATTTTCGAGGAGTTTTATGAATCCGATTTCCCTGCGTTGCGTTGCTTGATTCGGGTTATTCCGCAAGGGGCAAAGGTGGTTGAGTACGCTATTCAACAGGGATTTTTAGCTGCTGTGGCGTCGAATCCAGTGATACCGTTAATCGCTATACGAGAGCAACTTCGCTGGGCTGGGCTAAATCCGGATCATTTCAAAGTCATTCCTGCCTGGGATAACTTTCATTTTTGTAAGCCCCATCTTGAGTTCTTTAGAGAGATTGCGGATTGTCTTGACGTTAAACCTGAGAGCTGTTTGTTGGTCAGTGATAATATTGAAGATAAGGTATGCCAAGAACTAGGGATGAAGCTTTTTTATGTAGGAACTAATCAATCTGAAATGCAGACGGATTATTTGGGCTGTCTTGATGATCTTGTCCATTTAATTAGTCAAGGGAATTTATGATCTTGTGGGCGAGAATGGAGGAGCAAGCATGGGAATGCTTTATCAGCCCATACTATGCAAAACGGTGGAAAACCCGAATTTGCCGGTTCAATCTGTACGAATGGCTCGGTTACTCAATGAATTTCTTAGCCGTTATAATGAGTGGAAGCTTGCTAAATTTCAATCAACGCTGGGGATACTGATCGTAGTATTCTTGGGTTTAAGTAGTTTGTTGATTCCTTGGCTTTTACCAGGTATCGGGGTGCCTATGAGTTTCTGTGGACTCGTTCTTTTGTATTTTTCGGTAAGGTACTATTTAGAAGTTAACGAGCGGGTAAATCACTTATACGTTAACGTACATATTCTGCATCACCATTTATTGGGTAAGCTTGAGGTGGGTTTTTGTGATCATAACGAACCTTGTCAATGTGTCGATGACTTTCGCTGCTACGTCTTAAACAATTATAGTGTTTCATTGTCTAAGGGATCCTTGAGATAATCGCATTTGGCATGAATGGATCTGAGTGTTGGCGTATGAATGCAAAAAATGATAGAATTAATCGTTGAAATTATCTACTAAAAATGAATGGAGGCTTTTTATGAAAAAGTATGTTTGTTCAGCTTGTGGCTATGTTTATGATCCCGCTGTTGGGGATCCCGATTCGGGAATTGCACCCGGTACTGCTTTTGAGGATCTTCCGGAAGATTGGGTTTGTCCACTCTGTGGAGTGGGCAAAAGTGAGTTTGAAGCCGAGTAATTTATAGGATTAAGTGGGGAAAAGCGAAAGAGCTTTTCCCTTTCGCTTTTCCTAAAGTTCCATTATGGCCGCTTCATCACGGTCAAGTTTTTCCATGCATACTTTTAGGCGGATTCGCAGTGCAGAATCACTGACAGCTTCCCGCATCTGACGCATGAGATCGATGGTTCGACGAAAAACACTGATGATGTCTCCTTCATCAAGGTTACATAAGGATTGGACTTCTTCAAAAGTTTTTCCTTGACTCCATGCATGAGTAAGCCCAGCCACACGTGGGTCGAATCTTATGGAATCTTGCCCGCAGATACTTTGGATGTACTCTACGATTTCTTTGATAGGAGCTGACTCGAAGATTGCAGCACGTTGAAACACATCATTTTTTCTTGCTTCAAAGTCAATGCTTGACAGCAAGGCATTGACTTGATCATCATCGAGTTGGGGGAAAACATCAGAGTAGATTAGTTCGGTCACTAGAAGTTCTTGAACATAGATATGGCTTGCACAAGTGCCGCGGGGCAAAAGTTCATCCTTACGCAAATACCCTATTTGGCGAAGGTGATTTTTTTTGTACTCAAATTCGTGGAGGAAGGCGTTTTCCTCCGGAAGGCTCGCCAATGACGTTTGAAGGCTCTGTTGTTGCTGTTTAAGCGTTAGGTAGGTTTTATCCAGACCCTTGCAGGTATCTTGTCGTTGTGAAGGGCAACTCTTCGGAGCTTGGGCTAATAACTTTTCCCAGGAGCGAATTTTACGAGCCATTTCACGTCCGTAAACACGGCTTTGTTTTCGGGGACCTAAAGCTTTGTACGTCTTCCGGAGCTTCTCAAGATCCTTTCGCTTGGGATGATGTTTCAGTGGACAGTTGAATGATCCCACTTCCTCGCAGAGATGGTGTTGGGCCTCTTCAAGTTGTTTTTGAATATTGACTAATTCGGTGTTTAGATGATCTGAAGCGAATCGGTAGCTATAGGCCGCGAAACTCTTCTGAAAGTAGATTTCTATTTGTGCCTGCGTTAAAGTCGCAGTGAGGTTCAAAACTGTATTATAGGTAAGTCTGAATTGACTGGTAAGTGGTTCGAGACGATTTAACTGGAACTTAGGTGGAGGACTTTTTTCCATATAGGCCAAGTCAACAAGAGCAAACGAAAAGCCTTTCTCATCAAGTCCACGACGCCCAGCACGACCAGACATTTGGAAAAATTCATGATTGGCAAGTGGACGGAAATTGCGTCCATCATATTTATTAAGTGAATCAAAACAAACCGCTTTGACGGGATAGTTGATCCCAACACTAAAGGTTTCTGTACAGTAGAGTACCTTGATCAGCCGTGCTAAGAAGAGTTCTTCGACTATGACTTTCTGAGAGGGTAGCAACCCAGCATGATGATAGGCAATCCCTCTTGTACATAAACGCCTAAGCTGACGAGTCGAGGATGACCATTCGATTTCTGGGCCGAACAGTTGAAGAAATTTTTCTTCAACTGTTCGGCGTTCGGGAGACCTTAAATAATTAGCTATAGTCGCTAATTCCATGGCTTTTAAGGCACATTGTTTGCGGCTGAAAACAAAGAACAGTGCAGGAAGATGGTCACGCTGAATTGTACGAATGAGGTCCAAGTGAGTCGTTGGGCCAAACGGGTTTTCATCGTTGGTCCGGTTTTTGAGTTTCTGACGATAATAATGCCAAAGTTGATCATAATCGACAAGGCCTGTGTCTTTGGTATAGTAAAAGTATTCTAAAGGAACAACCCGCTTGGTTTCTTCAATGAGAGCAACTTCTTCATTGCGGATTGATTTGATCCAATCCACTAAATTTCGTGCATTCGCGATCGTAGCACTCAAGCCAAGAATTTTCATTTTGGGTGGTGCCAGAATGATGGATTCTTCCCAGACTGTGCCTCTTTCCTCATCATTAAGCCAGTGAATTTCATCAAAAACAATGTGAGAGACAAACTCGAGATTAGGATCTTCTGTGATGACTTGGTTGCGAAAAACTTCTGTCGTCATAATAAGGAGAGGTGCTGTCGGATTCAGAACAACATCTCCTGTCATAATGCCCACTGCCTCTTCTCCAAACTGTGATTTAAAGTCTCTGTATTTTTGATTACTTAATGCTTTGATCGGTGCCGTATAGATCACTCTCAAATGTTCATTCATAGCTTTCTCGATTAAATAATCAGCCACCAAGGTTTTTCCGGTGCCTGTGGGGGCTGCTACGATAACTGATTTTCCAGCATCAATGGCATCAAGTGCCTCTTCTTGAAATGGGTCGAGGTTAAATTCGTGATAAGTGCGCTCAGCCATGTTCGTCAGCTCGTTTCTGATATCATTTTACTTATTTTAACAAAGTGGTGAATAATGGTCAAATTTAAGTCGAGTATGGTCTGAATGATCTCCAGTATCCATAGGATGAAACAAGAGACAAGGCTAAGGAGGGGAACCGTGGTGTCTTCGTTGCGATTAGATATCGAACAGGCTATGGGACTTAAGTTTCCGGAGCGAAACGGAGAAGCGATTATACGATTTGAGGAATCTGTAGAAATTCCCCGTACAGCAGAAGCTTTAATGAGGGGATTATATCGTGACCCTGAACGTGTACGCCAGGGATTCAAACTATTGCATCAAGAAACTGGATCACTGATTGATATTCTAATGCCAAGGCGTTCACGATTACGTGAGTGGGCTGATGCCCTTCCAGAGCGTCCCAAGGACGCGGAATCCTTCTTAAAAGAGACGCAGGACCAACTTTTAATGAGAGAACAACGTTTGGTTCAGGCTGAACGGGACTTAGTCGGGCAATTACAAGAGAGTGGCTTGGAGGATGTCTTCCCAATTCCACTGGTTGCTTTTGGAACTTGTACTTACCGAGATCCAAGTGTAAAACTCTTTCTTAAGCCGTTGGGCAGATTTGCAGAAATTCTACAGATGAACCCTGAGTCATTGAGACAGGCTGTGCGCGTACATTTCTTGTTTTTGCTCCTTTTGATTGCCGGTACTGACTTGGACGGCCAAGTCTACGCCAGGGGTGGGGAAGATGAAGTAATTCATTGGTTAACGAGTATCTATGCAATGCGATATTTAAAAAGTCAATCGACAGAACTGATTCAATGTTATCAAGAATGGGTTAAAGCTTGGGGAGGTAAAATGCCGAACCAAAGCTTACTTAATGAACGAGAATGTGAAAAAACAAGGGCTACAATGGTTTTCTGGCGCCGTCAGTCGAATATCAGTTGGGAAGAATGTTCGCGCATTATAAACCAACTAGAAAGACCAGTAGGTACTAATATTCTGGGGTTTAATTAAGGCCAGTCTGCTAATTCATGGGGCTTTATGATTTCTAATCGATCATCGACCAGTCTCAAAATCCCAGATTTTTTCCAGCCGTTAATGGCTCTGTTAACATATTCACGGGAGGTGCCAATCATACTGGCCAGATCCCGATGCGTAAACGAGGCATCTATGTAAATAGGATGACCTGGGGTTGTAGCAGGCCGTGCTAGGCGAAGAAAAAGGGCGGCGAGAATTCCTGCAGTGGAACGATTTGTTAGAACCCGAATGAACTCTTGAGCAAGTCTTAATCGTCGGCTCAAAGTCCGAATGAGGGCTACAGAAAGTGCAGGGTTAGATTCTAAAATTCGCGGCATGACTTCATTATGTAAGACTAATAGTGTGCTGTCTTGAAGAACTTCGGCAGTAACTGGGTATGAGCCAGCTTCGAGAAGTAGAACCTCGGCGAAACAATCGTAGGGTCCACACCAATCGAGAATCTGTTCCTCGCCTGTTGGTGTCGATTTACTGAGCTTTACTTGGCCAGAAAGGACAAAGTAAACTGATGAACCAATCTCCCCCTCAACAAATAATAGTTGCCCACGACGGTAACGGCGCTCTTTCAGATGAGGGAGTAGGGGGTTCACATCGTTAGCCGTTAAAGACGAAAACAAAGAAAAGCGGAGAAGATCCTCAGGCTTAAGCACTAAAAAGACCTCATTTCTGAATTTTAACTCGCACCAAATCAAATAGGTAGAAGTAACCACGAAATCATAAAAATGATTTAGGATAAGAGAGCTCGTGTTGGGGAGTTTCGAATAGTATACAAAGAGGAGGCCTCTGAGGCCTCCTCTTTTTCACAGCGTGTAGAATAACATCATACACTAGAAGGGAGCGAGGAGGTAATGGTATGATTGGCATTGAATGGACTCCAGTACGCGTACAACTGGTTATTAATACCCCTTTTCGAGTGGTAGGATTAATAGTTGTAGGAATATTGGTGGTCATCATCGTAATCAATAACTAATTTGCATCATCGGTAGTTGTACGGAATTTATGCGACGGTGTGGCGCTGATTTGTTGGGCGGCACGTACAACCTCCGACATTACTCGTGCCTGGTCTGGAACCGCGTGGGACTCCCATTGAGTCATAATTTCGCCACGTGGAGAAACATAATAACGGGCAGGTAGCCGATTTAAGGCAAATGCCATAATATCAGCTTTACATTGTTCACAAGAGCAGGAGAGTTTGTTAAGATGGAGGTAATCCTGAAGTGCCTGACGGACAGCTATTTCTGTGTAATTCTTGAGGTCATACATGGAAAAATTCCACCACCTTTAGATTTTTTTAATTATTTTAATAATAAAGGGTAATCGATCAAAGAACAAGTGGTTTTAGAGCATCCTCTCGATGAAGATGCTCTATTATCAATGCGAAGGTAAGTTTAGCCTATCTTTTAAGTTTGCTCGCGACTCCTTGCCAAAAACGGCTTGTTTCATACCCGAGGCGCCATATAGCAACTCCCCGCAAGCGATAACTCTTCACAAAGCCGAGGCGAACCTTTGAGGAAAGTTCATTTTCATACCATAAAGTATGTTTTGTTCGACCTCGCCAGTAATAAAAGTATGGTTCAACTGCGGGGTCTGACCAAAGAATTCGTGCATTGGTTTGGGCGACCAAATTAGGAATATCACGCATTGGAACAATTCGCGTAGGTTCGTTGGACCAATCGTATCCGTAGACTGGAATTCCCAATAATAGCTTTTCATTGGGGATATAGCGAATGGCATAGTCGAGCGTGTCAGTCATCCATGGTAAACTCGCTATTGGACCGGGCGAACCACCTGCATAATGTTCGTCATAGGTCATGAGGGTTATTGAATCACATAGCCTCCCAATACCAGCAAAATCATAACCCGGTGCCTCCCACTCCGAACGCTTGGCAGGGATAGCAATGGTTAAAAGTAAACCACGATTATGCAACTCCGCTCTAAGAGATTCTAGAAACGACAGAAAAGGAATTCGGTAAGGGGCTTCTACGCCCTCAAAATCCACATGTACCCCAGCTGCTTTGGGGGGGAGCAAATTTATCATCTGGCGTATGCAATTCCGCTGAGAGGCAGTAGAAGATAAAACAGAACGCAAAGGCTGAGGATCAAATATTTCACCATTAAAATTATGGAAGAGAATAAATGAGGCAATGTCTCGTTCGTGGGCCTCTTGAAGCGCAAGCATATTGACTTGACCAGTAAACTGTCCGTTGGGTAGAAGCTGGAAGGCAAAATCAGCATAAACATCAATGTGAGAACTTTGTTGCCGAAGCGAATCAATTCCGCGCAAATCTCCTTGGTAATCTTCGGAAATATATCCGAGTATCCATAATCGTTTGTCGATAAGGCGTCGTGCTGTGGCTGTCCAAGTAGAATTCAAACAGTCCTCCTCCTCATGTTGCAATACTCCTAGGATAAGATATGAAAAATAACTTCAATAATTTTCTTTTTTTGCATGGTAAAATATTCAAGGAGGGAAACGTCGTGAAATGGAATTTTATTAATAACTTACAAAGAATCTATGATCTGCTGGATAACTTAAAGGGACAGACTATGGAACGCGATTATCCAATAACATGGGAGAAGGTTCATGCAACAAGCTGTGCCCAAATCGGTCGTTTGCTAGCGGAACAGCGGAGCATAGACAAGGAGCAGGCAGCTTTAGCTTGTGCCTTACACGACATGGGCCGCTGGGTGTCAGGAAAACAATTGGATCATGCCCCTAAAGGAGAGGAACTAGTTCGATATTTTTTGACTGAGGGGAAAGTCTATGATGAAAAAATCAGAGAGCAGATTGTCAATGCGGTTATTAACCATTCCAAGAAGGATCAGGTTGGAACCCCTCTAGAGGAACTTGTGAAGGACGCTGATATTATTGATTGCCATTTTCATGGAGATGAGATGACAAAACCTTTTCATGTTGCCAGGCTAAAGAATACTTTGAAAGAGTTGGGAATAGATTCCTCAAATGAAAAAGTTTAGTTTGCTTCTGAGCATACGCTCTGCTATACTGACCGTGTGCTTGTTAAGACTTGGGCCTAAATAAAATTGGAATCCATACTTCGGACCTTATTTGGTGAGACGGATGAAAATTTGTGCAGGATCCAACGCGTACAAGGAACACCCAATAAGGAGGAGTTATTATGGCTCAAGACAAAACTCTAACATGTCGCGATTGCGGTCAGGACTTTGTGTTCACGGCTAGCGAACAAGATTTCTATGCGGAAAAAGGATTTGAAAATGATCCAACTCGTTGCCCCTCTTGCCGTCAAGCCCGCAAACAACAAATGGGCGGTGGTCGGAGTAATTACGGTGGTGGCTTCGGTAGTAATGGTAGTCGCCCGCAACGTCAAATGTTTCCCGCAGTCTGCGCAAACTGCGGTGTACAAACGGAAGTTCCTTTCCAACCTTCAGGTGAGAAGCCTGTGTATTGTCGAGATTGCTTCCAATCTATGCGTCGTTACTAGAAAAATTAACAAAAGGCCAGGGGTAATCCCTGGCCTTTTTTGGCGTGTCAAAAAGAATAAGTTTTCAGGTACATAAGTTTTCCTACGGTACGAAATCCTTTTTTCTACGTAGTAAAGCATGATAGAATGAAACTAGGGTGTATTCATAGGCGAAGGACCCGCCCAGTTGAAATCTCTACAAATGAGGGAGAATCATCATGAGTTTACCTAAGATCGTTGAAATAGCCACCAATATTTATTGGATTGGTGTCAGAATGGAGGACTTCATTGCAATCCCTATCTAGTACTATTATGCCGTTGGAAAAGATTAAATATGTCATCCTACATCACCAGGACCCCGATTTATGTTCGAGTGTTCCCCAACATTACGCGCTACATTAAAGCCCCAAGGAATTTAGAATGTGGCGCATTTTTAGCGCCCATTAAAAAGAGTCCGACAAAAGCCGGGGATATAAGTCAATGAATAGTTTTGTTCTCCAAAGATATTGGACCATCTATATAAGAAGGAAGACGTTCTAGCTGTGAGAAACGAGCAGGATATTACTTAGATTCGAAATCATGGAGTTAATAAATTATAATTATATAGGAAATGGCTTGTGCAATTTGCTCTTTAAATGGGTAGTATCATCAAAGGAATATCTTAGCTTTTGGTCATTGAACCCTTCTCAACTCGTAAATTGATTCACTACTCTTCATTTTGACCTCTTTATGAGGGACTTATATCTGTGTCTTCACTTATGATCGCTGAAAGAGACACTAAGTATTTCAAATTTGAAAGATCTCATGATTCTAGTGCTTTATGCTATTCTAGAGAATTTTGGTCCAAGACAACTATTTAGTTTGTGGCACCTATATTTGTGGAAGGTTATGGTGATAAGCGGTGAAACAAATGATTCTAAGGTTAATAAGACTTTTTATAGGTCTTTTTCTGTATGCAGTAGGTATCGTATTAACGATCAACGCTAACCTTGGTCTTTCACCTTGGGATGTTTTTCATCAAGGAATGACGCACCTTATTGGTATTACCATGGGTCAGGCAAGTATTGCTGTAGGAAGTATACTGGTAATATTGAACGCGGTTTTGGGAGAACGATTAGGATGGGGAACCCTACTCAATATGCTATTTATCGGTATATTTATGGATTTAATTATGCTTAATCATATGATTCCAATTTTTAATGATGTTTTACCTGGCGTAATAATGATGGTACTAGGGATGACTGTCATTGGAGTTGCCAGTTATTTCTATATTGGGGCTGAATTGGGCGCGGGGCCACGAGATGGGTTAATGATCGCATTAACAAAGAAGACAGGTAAATCGGTTCGGTTTATAAGAAATGGTATTGAATCAAGTGTTTTAATTGTAGGGTATCTTTTAGGCGGGCTCGTCGGGGTAGGAACTTTGGCCATGGCATTAACATTGGGATATATTATTCAGTTCGTTTTTAAGATTCTAAAATTCGATGTGAGCAACATCACGCATAGGTTTATTGATGAAGATGTTAGATTAATAAAAGAAAAGCTTTCAAAAAGAAAACCTTCTAGGCAATCTCTTTAGGTAGAGCCAGGTAAGAATCATTATTTCTATTGACAGGGTTAGGAAAGAATAGTATTCTATAAATGAGATAGATTATCAATTGCATCACTTGACGTTTTACTGAGAATGATTATCATTATAACAGGAGGGATAGACGATGGAACGTTTTTTAGAGAATTTAAAACCGGGGGAACGGGCGTATGTTGAACGTATTGAAGGCGGCGGTGCTTTGCGTCGCAGGATGATGGACATGGGCATTGTTCCAGGGGTTGAGTTAGAGGTTGTTCGTCGGGCTCCCTTAGGCGGTCCACTTCAGGTTCGATTGAAAGGGTATTATTTAGCGATGCGTCGAGGGGAATGTGCTAAAATTCTTGTCACGAAGATGCAGCAGGAACACAAGGAACATTCATTGGCAGGGCGATAGGACATTATAGTCTATAATCTTGTATAATTTAAACAGTTTGCCGCAAGGACATAATTATGAAGCTAGATGAGAGGAGGCGGCTAACCATGAAGATAGCACTTATGGGTAATCCCAATGTCGGAAAGAGTACGGTTTTTAACGCTTTAACAGGTTCCAACCAACAAGTTGGAAACTGGGCTGGAAAAACAGTTGAACGAAAATCGGGTGTGATTCAAAGAGCCAATCAGGAGATAGAGTTAATTGATCTTCCTGGAACCTATAGTCTGACTGCATATTCTCAAGAAGAGATCGTCACACGTGAATATATTCTCCGAGAAAAGCCTGATGTTGTAATGGCTATGGTTGACGCTTCAAATATTGAACGAAATCTTTACTTAGTTCTCCAGGTTCTGGAGTTAACTCCCCGTGTTGTTATCGGTTTAAATATGATGGATCTAGCACAATCTGCTGGGATAACCATTCATGCCAGTAATTTAGCCTCTGCTTTAAAGGTTCCCGTGGTTGAAATTATAGCGGCCAGAGGAAAAGGGGTAGAAGAATTCCTTATGGAAGCTATTCGTGTAGGAGAGCAGGAACAAGATCCGTTGTCGGGTGATGTCCACTATCCACAAGATCTTGAACAAAGAATTCAGGCAATGGAAGGATTGTTGGCAGGCACCACATGGGCAACAAAGTATCCATTGCGGTGGTTAGCTATTAAACGTTTGGAGCGAGATTCGGAAATCGGACAAGAGTGGAAGAAAATTTCCGCGAAATCCCCAAAAAGTAAGGACAAGAATTCCTGTTGCGATTCTGGAGATGGCGTAATTTATGAACTTCAAGAAGCAATTACGCTTCCAGGAGAGCCACTGCTCTCAAAGTATGAGTCAGAAGGGTGGAGCAAAGATCAGTTCGAGATGGCCTTTGCCGATGCTAAGTATCAATACATTTCGCAGATTCTTCCGAAGTTTATCACACAGGAAAATCTGGCTAAACCAACATGGACGGATTTACTTGATCGTTGGATTTTATCTCCAATTTGGGGATATCCAATTATGGTCGCAGTTCTAGCGTTAGTGTTTTGGGGATCTTTCGTTGCCAGTGCGCCATTAGGAGAAGCTGTTTCACAAGGTATGGCGTGGGCGGGCGATGTTTTGGTGACTTTGTTACAATGGGGTCATGCGCCTGACTTTATCCAAAGTTTGGTACGAGACGGTATTTTCGCGGGGGTAGGCGCTGTTTTGGCCTTTGTGCCTCAAATTGCTATCTTCTTTGCCTTCTTTTCCTTTATGCAGGACAGCGGGTATTTGGCACGTGCAGCGTTTTTGGGGGATCGTTTTATGCAACTTATGGGGTTGCATGGGAAATCGTTTTTCTCCTTGGTTTCCGGTTTCGGATGTAACGTTCCAGGGATTATGGCTACGCGAACGTTGGAGGACCCTAAAGACCGTTTGATTACTATGCTTATTAATCCATTGATTCCTTGTGTTCCGCGCTTAGGAGTAATGAGTGCTGTTGTGGCAGCTTTTTTCCCTGGTTCACGTGGAGCCTTAGTTATGCTAAGTCTTCTGATGATAAGTATGCTCCTTGTGATGTTCTCTGCACTTTTCTTAAGAAGAGTTGTCAAGCAAACTGAACGCTCGGCCTTTGTCATGGAACTCCCTCTTTACCATGTCCCTACGTTGCGTAATATTCTGTGGCCTACTTGGCAGAAAACGTACTCCTTTCTAAAAAGGGCATGGACATTCATTTTAGTGGCTTCGATTGTGGTTTGGGTTTTGAGTTCGTATCCGCAAGGAGTTCCAATGAATGCAACATGGGCAGGTAAAATGGGAGGACTGTTGGAATCAATTGGTAAACCGTTGGGATTTGACTGGCGGATCATGGTTGCCATTGTTTTTGGCTTTACGGCTAAAGAAACGACCTTATCAACCCTCGGTATTTTGTATGGCGTGGCCGCAGATGCTTCACAGTCCATCGCACAGGCCATGACGGGTGCTATGACTTCTTTGGGGGCGTACACATTTCTGGTGGTGTATATGCTTTATATCCCTTGTCTTGCTTCTGTCGTCACAACGTATAAGGAATCTGGAAGTTTAGGTTGGACCAGCTTTGGAGTTGCTTATAACCTTATTCTTAGTTTTATCGTTGGGTGGATTGTTTTTCACGGAGGACTGGCGTTGGGTATTCACTAAAATGCTAAAAACCCTTTGGGAGTGAATGAGTATGCTTGCAAATATATTGGAAATACTGGGACGCAAGGAATCATTGTCGATGGCACAACTAGCCCACGAAGTTGGCTATTCTGTGAGGGAAACTGAAAGCGCCTTAGAGCAAATGGAACATATGGGCTATATAAGTCGTGAACTATTTGGACAAGGCTGCAGTGCGAACTGTGACGCGGATCGGTGTAGCGGTCACTGTGAAGGGTGTGGATTTGTTTCATCTGAAACGTTCTCAGTTTGGGCGCTCTCGGAGCGGGGACAAACATTATTGAATTCGAAAACCAAGTAAGGTTCTTCGCATAGTCTCTTTTGTGTCAAGGTATTAATGTGATCACAAATAAGATTTGGGCAGCATAGAGGGGAGTCCATGCATAAAATGAGTAAGCCACGTGAGGAAAAATATCAGGCTATTCTCGATGCTGCTACGGAGGCATTTGCAGAATATGGCTATTTCTCCTGTCAAGTATCCAAAATTGCCAAACTAGCTGGAGTTGCGGACGGAACAATTTATCTTTATTTTAAAAATAAGGAGGATATCCTTGTTAGCCTTTTTACGGATAGGATGGGTCAATTTACAGAAGAAATTCGTAAAGAAATTGCTCAGTGTCAGACAACAAAGGAACGGCTATTGCGTATTGCAAGAACCCATATCACATATATGCAGAAAAACCGTTCTCTGGCTATGGTCACTCAGATTGAGATCCGTCAGTCCGATCCGCAGATTAGGGAAGCCATTTCGGGGCCTCTACGAGAGTATTTTCAGTTGATTGAACTAGTCCTGGCAGAAGGGGTTGCAAAGGGCGAAATGGTTCTGAGTGATTTCAAGGTAGGCCGGCAGATGTTCTTTGGGACGTTAGATGCTGTGATGAGCGATTGGGTGCTTTCTAAAAAACCGCGTTCTTTAAATGGGGTAGAGAATATTATTTTTGATTTAATGAATGGAGCTTTTAAAATTAAAGATTAATCATTCTTTGAATAAGGAAAATAAAACAAATTCTTGAACAAAAAGGAGTTGAAACAAGCTGGAAGCGAGGTTTGTTTCAACTCCTTTTTTATGGTCCAATATATTTTTCAGTCGAATTTAAGATCACCGAGCGGCTAAACGTTCTGATTTTGCAGTAGGCCTATTTTTCATAAAAAGGGCGATGATTCCCGCTGCGATGGGTAGAAAGAATAACACGGAAATCGCAGTGGACAAACCGTAGAGATCTCCAATACGACCGATTAAAATGACCAGAAGGCCACCCACTCCACCAGCAAATCCCATAGTTAACCCAGCCGCCAACGATTTATTATTTGGTATGGCTTCTTGCGCTGCTACTACCGTCACGGAAAAGCTAGATAGGAGGGATGCGCCGGCTAGGGCTAAGAAAACAATACTGAGGGTGCCCTGCGTTTGTGTGAAACCATAGAAGAGAGGGGTAGCTAGGATAAGAGAACTGACAATTAAAGGTTTTCGACCATAGCGATCTGAAATGAATCCCCCCAAGATTCCTCCGATTGCACCAGAGAACAGCATTACGAAGACTAAATGACTGGCGGCAATACTAGAAAGTTTTTGAGCTTGGAAATATAACGGAAGGATTGTTAACAATCCAGTATAAGTTAAAGAACGAATGGCGATAACACTAGTAATAGCGAGTAGTTCCGAGCGCGCTGATCGTAAGGAACAAATGACTTCAGACAAGGTCGGCGCGTTTCCACCTAAGACATCATTTTTCGGGGCAAAGAAAAAGAGTAATAAGGCAACGAAAATTCCAGGAATTACAGTGTAAATGGTAGCATGAAGACCATAGTTTTGAAATAAGGGTACTAACAGAAGTGGGCTAAGAGCAAAGCCAATATTCCCAAAGGCGACGAAGGTCGATAAGAGGACTGCTTTTCGATCCCCACTTATGACTGTAATCATGGTCGAAGCTTGAGGGTGAAAGGCAGCCGTTCCCAGACCAGCGAGGCCAGCCAAAAGCACAAGAAGGAGATAGTTTTGGACAAGGCCGGTTAGACTAAGCATAATAGCCATCCATAGGGTGCCCACATGGACAAGCCAGCGTTTTCCTTGCCGGTCCAGAAAATAGCCGAAAATCGGCTGAATGAAGGAAGAGCTAATGGTAAACGCCGAAACTAAGATGGCTGCGCGAGTGGTGGATAAGGCTGTCGCCGCCACTAGAAAAGGAAGCATTTGAGGTAAATAGTTACTATACATATCATTTAGCATATGTGCTAAAGATAGTATACCGATCGTGGAATATTCTATAGGTTTTTCCGGACTCATGGATGGGACCCCTTTCTACCTAAGTTACTCGTTAGTATTACGTAAGTATAGTGTTAAGATCAGTATGGAGGCTTTCTGGAAAAAGTCAATTAGTAACTTTATGTTGGAAAGTGCATTGTTACAGTCAATACTTGAAGTATCTAGACAAATGGGCGATGTTCGAGTACTATTTAGGGAAATGTCATACATATAATGAAATTTATGAACCAAGAGATAGGGAGAATAATTATGGATTTTGCTGGTAAAGACAAAGCAACTTATGTTAAAGAAACATTTAATGCCATTGCGGGTCATTATGATTTAATGAATAGCTTAATGAGCTTGGGTATGGATAAACATTGGCGACGTGTCGCAGTACAACGAGTAGGAGCTATGCCTGGTATGCATATGCTGGATGTTTGCTGTGGGACAGGGCAACTTTCTATGGAACTCGGAAACGTCGTTGGCGCAGCAGGAGATGTCACAGGATTAGACTTCTCGCAAAATATGCTGGATGTTGCAAAAAAAACATTGACCCAGTCCACAAATCAAGGTAATATTCGATTTATTCAAGGAGATGCTATGGCGCTTCCCTTTCCAGACCATTCGTTTGATGGGGTGACGGTGGGATGGGGATTAAGAAATTTGCCAGATTTACGTCAGGGAATACGTGAAATGATACGTACAGTTAAGCCCGGTGGGAAGGTTGTATCCTTGGATATGGCCAAACCGACTTTTCCAGGGTTTAAACAAGCGTATTGGTTATATTTTGATAAACTTGTTCCTTTGATGGGGAAAATCTGGGCCAGAAAGGCCAGTGCGTATCAATATTTACATGACTCTGCTCGAGAATTTCCAGCCCAGGAAGAACTTGTCCGTATTTTCGCTGAGTGTGGACTAATAGAAACTCGCTTCGATAATTTAGCAGGTGGTGTTGTCGCCGTTGTTTCGGGAACAAAACCTAGTCACTAAGTCAATAGTAAAATGGATATGGAGTGGGTGTATTGAAGAAGTATGTCGGATAAAATTAGTGGGGTGACAATCGACTAAGAGTATTAAATAAATCGATCGTAATGCTCGAAGAATCTATATAGACAAAGGACTATAAAGTGGAGTAGAATCACTATGGTCTAAGTATAAGATCATTGGATATTATATTTGACATTAATGGGGAGAAAGAAGGATTTTTTCTAATGGCAAATAATAATAGACTCTTATCGCTAAAGATTCGTACTCTTATCTTTGGCCATCCGCTAATGACTCAAAGTTCTGAAGAGGCAAAAGTGGGTGTTTTTGGTGGCCTCCCTATTTTCGGATCGTCCATAATTTCATCTGAGGGTTATGCGCCGGATGAGATCTTGTACGTACTTCTTCTGGCTGGATCGCTAGGCTTCGCGTATATTTCGAAAATCTCCATTGCTATCATATTTCTTGTAATCAGCATTTTTCTCGTTTACCGAAAGGCTATCCAAAAGTATCCTGAAGGAGGCGGGTCCTATACTATCGCTAAGGCCTATCTTGGGGAGAACTTTGGTCTTCTTGCGGGCGCAAGTTTAACGCTCGACTATATTTTAACAGTTTCCGTCAGCGTCAGTTCTGCCATAGAGAATTTGACGGGGATTATCCCATGGTTAGCGTCACCACAACATAAAGTTTTAGCAGACTGTTTGATTATTTTGTTCATGGCCTGGATTAATTTACGTGGCTTAAGAGAGTCAGCTCGATTGTTCGCTTTTCCAGTATACCTCTATATTGTGTCTTTAGCGGTTTTAATGGGTACCGGCTTAATAGAGATAATGATCCATGGCGTAACGCCGACTGCGGTGGCGACTGGGCACATTGCGTCGAACACTGCAAATGGGATGACCTGGTTTATATTAGCACGTGCCTTCGCAGGTGGAACGACCGCTTTAACCGGATTCGAAGCCGTTAGCAACGGGGTGTCGGCGTTCAAGAGTCCCTCCCAAAAGCGAGCTATTCATACTCTGTTAGCTATGGCCATCATAGTTGCGTTTGGGTTAGTAGGGTTAACCTATTTAGCGGGTGCCTATCATCTTGTACCCGCTGGAGGAAATACAATCTTAAATCAATTGGGTCTAATAATCTTTGGCAAAACTATACCCTATTTTGTCTTGATGGGAACAGCAGCAGCTATTCTGGTCTTGGCATCAAATACACCTTTTGCGGGGTTGCCAATTTTATTAAGTTTAATGGCTCGCGACGGATATACGCCTAGGTATTTCAAAAACTTGGGAGATCGATTGGTCTATAGTGTAGGAATATGGACTTTGTTCTTAGTTTCTTGTATTTTGATTATCGTGTTTCATGGCGACACTCACAATATGCTACCGCTCTATGCGATTGGTGTTTTGCTATCGTTTGCGTTAACGGGTGTCGGACTTGCTAAACATACTTGGAACGAAAAAGGCGTAAAGTGGAAGTCCGATTTTATTATATTTGCCTTTGGTGGGGTCGTTTCGTTTCTGGTTTTTCTCGTTTTCCTTGTAACTAAATTCACACAAGGAGCCTGGATTGTTCTCATTATTATGCCGCTTCTTGTTTTAATGTTCCGTGGCATTCGTTATGTGTATCAGGGAGAGATTCGTGACTTAGAGGTGACTCCAGAAGCAATAGAAGTTTTCCACAGACATGTAAAGAAACTAAAACGACGCAGAGCACAAATTGAACTATCAGATTATCGAAATAAAGTCATTGTCCCTGTGTATGACTTAAACTTAATCGTATTGAAAACCCTAAAGTATGCATACGCTTTGACCCCTCAAGTGACCGCTGTTCACATTGCTTCTGACCCCGGACGTACCGCAAAGTTGCTAAAACACTGGGCAGAACAACACATAGAAATACCACTAGAAGTTGTAGAGTCTCCTTATCGAGCAACAGTTCAAGATTTATTAAAATATATTGATAAAGTCGAAAAGAACGGGAATTTTGACACCATTACTGTAGCGATCCCAGAATATGTCCCGGAAAAATTATGGCAAAATCTCCTTCATAATCAAACAGGGCAATTAATGAAGTTGATGTTACTTTTCCGTAAGAGCATTCTTGTAACGAGTGTTCCTTATCATCCTATACGCAGAGAAACTCAATTTAAAGATCAGTCGATTCAAAAGGGACTATAACAACTTATATAAATTTCAAAAAGCCTTTTACATACTTTGTGTGTAAAAGGCTTTTTATCTAAATCTCGGAAATGATTTTTTTGAATGAATTTTTATAGAGATGTTCATACTATCTTTGCAAAAAGAAAATGAATGATAGGAGGAACTAAACAATGAAAGTCCGTGATGTAATGACAGGTTCAGTCGATTGGGTTACCGAAGATACATCAATTGTTCAGATTGCCCAATTGATGAAGAAAAATGATGTTGGTTCTATTCCGATTTGTGCGGAAAACAAACTTAAGGGAATCATCACAGATCGTGATATTGTTCTGAAAGTTGTCGCCGCCGGGACAAATTTTGATAGCATTCAGGCAAAGGATATTATGAACGGAAATATGATCACGATTACCGCTGACCAGGATGTACATGAGGCAGCAGATATAATGGCGAAGTACCAAATCAGAAGATTACCCGTGGTGGAACAGGGTAAACTCGTAGGGATCTTAGCCCTTGGTGATCTTGCAATTGAGAAGATCCATATTAATGAAGCTGGGGATGCGCTCAGTGACATTTCACAAGGTGCACACCAGATGAATTAATAATCTTTAAAAACACTTAAAATAGAGAATAGCGTTGTGAATATTTCACAACGCTATTCTCTATTTCGTGATAGAATTGGGTAAACCTATAGACTATAAGGATGTGATGACATTGAATTTACAACTCGGTGTACAGGGCCAGGCTGAAACAATGGTAACTTCATTAAACACGGCTGAAGCAATGGGAAGCGGAACCTTAGAGGTTTTTGCAACACCCGCAATGGTGGCACTTATGGAGCAAGCAGCGGTAAATGCTTTAAACTTGCCAGTTGGGCAATCGAGTGTTGGTACTTCTATGAGTATTGCGCATACTGCAGCGACTCCACTAGGTTCTAAAGTCTCTGCGATCGCTAAACTCGTTGAAATTGATCGCAGGCGGTTAGTTTTTACAGTGGAAGCACATGACGAAGTAGGGCAAATAGGTATCGGCAAACATGAACGGTTTATTATTGATGTTGAATCATTTCTCTCCAAAGCGCAGATGCGAAAACAGGGGATGTAGATTTGGAAAGCTTTTATACGTTATCTCGAAAGACAACGGGAGAACAAGTCATTGATAAATCACGTTTTATTGGTATTGCAGTTCCTCTCGCAACCCTAGAACAAATAGATGAGGCTATGCAGAAGATACGTGAAGATTATCCAAATGCGCGTCATTACGTCTATGCGTACCGATTGCACAATGGATTTATTGAGAAGGCCTCTGATGATGGAGAACCGCAAGGGACTGGTGGACGCCCCATCCTTGATCTTCTACAACATCGTAATGTATGGAATGTTTTGGTTGTTGTTGTGAGGTATTTTGGAGGAATATTGCTTGGAACAGGGGGGCTTTCCAGGGCATATGGTGGAAGTGCTCGACAAGTTATTATTGACTCGGAACTGAAAAAATTAACTATTTTTCAGGTATATATATTGCGCGTACCTTATGAATGGTTTGAGTTGCTCAAATATCAATTTGAACAGCATAAGTGGATGATTCAACAAGAAGAATTTAGTGAAGAGGTAAAGCTACTTGTTCATGTTCCTGAACGAGAAACCGAAACATTTAGAAAGTGGATCAATGATTTTACTCGAAAACAAGTGCATTACGAAGATGTGGGAATGGCTTGGGGATAAGCAAAGAAACACCATTTATTTCTGTAAATGGTGTTTCTTTGTATAACAGGTCGGTTTCATGAAATTCTTATTCATAGACGCTTTGATTGCGGCCTGTGCATTTGGCTTGGTAGAGTGCATGATCTGCCCTAGAAATCACCGAAGCAGCTGAATCTGCTGGGCGCCAAAGCGTCGCGCCAATACTTACGGTTACGGATACGTTTTGGTTTGTTTGTGGGTAGTGAACGTGGGTCCTTTCCACGACTTCCCGAATCTTTTCGCTGATAAGTAGGATTATTTTCTCGTTTGTTTCTGGAACCAAGATGACAAATTCCTCTCCGCCATAACGGGCAATAAGGTCTCCCTCTCTTAAATTGGTTTGAAGTTCTCTCACAATCGTTTGAAGTACTGTATCCCCAAATTGATGACCATAGCGGTCGTTAAAACGTTTAAAATTGTCAACATCAATAATAAGTAAGCCAAACGTGACTGAACGCTTACGGCGCTGACAGAGTGAGATCTGTTCACGCAACCTTTTTTGGAAGTAACGATGGTTGTAGACGCCTGTTAATCCATCAGTGATTGATTCTCGTTCAACAATGGCATAAAGAAGAGCATTTTCTAAAGCGGAAGAGGCATGACCTGCAACGGTTTCTAGAAATTCCATCTGCTCAGCCGTGATTTCAGGTTGGCGTATGGCATGAATATTAATGGTCCCGATTTTGCGCTGTGCATTTTGAAGAGGAAGGCAACAGATCCATTCCCAATCCTGTTGACCTTGAGGAGAGCAGTAGTAGGTAACTCCTTCGGACAAAACTTGGGCTCCGAACGATAAATTAAGTTGAGGAGGTATCTGAGGTGAGAGCGTGACTGAGTCAAAAACGCCAATAACCTCAAAGTCTTTGGTTTTTTCTTTATAAAGACAAACACTTGCTTGATTAATACCAATCAGAGAAACAATCGCACTTATAATATTTGCAGCGATAACTCGCGTGTCAAGAGATGCGTTAAGTGCACGTGCTATGTCTAAAAGAACATGAGTATGTAAACGAATCTCTTCCAGTTGACTTTCTAAGATATCTATCCTTTGTCTCAAACCAGAGATGTCTTCAGGATCAGCGTGTTGATCTTGTGACATGGCTTAGCCTCCCAAATCTATGATCAAAAACGGAAGAAATCGATGCTTATCGGCTATGAATTAATGTATGTGTAGCTCGAAAACTTCTATAGTAATATTCTCTTTTAAATCAAATAATCCTTTGTGAAAAATATTTTTTGTGTTTACCTCACGTCTTTGCCAGTAGCATATGTAATAAAGGGGAGAAATGCTACAGTGTCATCACGATAGCAGTCTTAGCTTTTGAAATGCTAGATAAATTGATATATCAGTTTTAGGGCAACTAATAAAGACATCGTGATAAAGATAGGCTTGACGAGTCCTGCACCCCGTTGAATAGCAAGCTTCGTTCCAACGTAAGAGCCTAGAATCATGAATAAGGCCATGGGAATGCCATAGGATAAGAGAATTTTTCCATTCCAGGCAAAGAGGACAAGAGCGGCAAAGTTGCTTGCAAAATTCAAAACCTTTGCGTTAGCAGAAGCGACGACGAAGTCGAAGCCGAAGAAAGCGATAAATGAAAAGATAAGAAAGGACCCTGTTCCTGGACCAAAAAATCCATCATAAAAACCTAAGGCTAGCGCGAAGAGACATCCCACCATTATATGAGAAAGATCTAGCCCCTTAAAGTTATTCTTCATCCCCAAGTTTTTATGTAGCATTGTATAAATTCCTACAACCAAAATCAAGACCAAGACAGCTTTGTTTAAGAAAGCAGAGCTGACACCGAGAACGGCCCAAGCCCCCAGGAATGCGCCGATTAAAGCAAAAGGAACTTGCCACTTAACCAATTGAACGTTCACTTTCCCAGAGCGAGCGAACGTTATAGAACTGTTTAAAGACGCTAGGGAGGCTGAGAATTTATTGGTTCCAAGGGCTAGATGGGGCGGAACACCAACCATCAACAAGGCAGGTAGACTAATGAGTCCTCCTCCTCCAGCAATCGCGTCAACTGCCGCGGCCAAAAAACCTAGAGTGCAAATAATGAAGAGATTAAGCCACATTTGGTTTTTACCTCACTTAGGATAGTTCGCTTTATCAAGTATACCTCCTACTTGCTTATTCGTCATCATTTTTAGGTTTACTATGGGAAAAGAATGATAAATGGTGTAGGATATGTATCATATCAGGGTATTCAAATGATGCTTCAAGAGAAAGGAGCAAACGATTAAGTGCGGCAAGTCGGAGTTAATTCGTTAAAAATGGGAGATATTTTAGGTAAAACTATTTTTTCCAGTTCAGGTAGAGTCCTGTTGGGTAAAGGAGTTAAACTCTCCCCCTTATACATAGCTAAGTTAAAAGACATGGGAATTTCAATTCTCTACATTGAAGATGACCGTTTTAATGATGTTATCGTAGAAGATGTAATCAGTGAAGAACATCGTCGTGAAGCTATGGAGATCCTCGAGAAAAGCACACGATTTGTACGGTTAGGGAAAGATTTGGATGGTTTTGAATTTAAAAAAATTATCAACAAAATTGTTGAAGAGATTTTGTTCAAGAAAGATATTCTGGTAAACATGATGGATATGCGTAGCTTAGACAATCAGATGTTTGCACATTCAGTTAACGTCTGTGTTCTATCAATCGTTTTAGGGAAGGCTATGTACTTAGATCGGGAGAAACTAGATAACCTGGCCACTGGCGCAATACTCCATGATATTGGTAAAGTAAAAATGGATCCTAAACTGGTTAGTGGAGCAACTATTTTAACTCCAGAAGAAATAGAACTTCTCAAAACGCACACGATACTCGGTTTTGAGGATCTCCGAAAACGTAAAGATCTTAACTTAGTCATTGCCCACATTGCTTTTCAGCATCATGAGCATATGAATGGCACAGGATATCCTCGGCAACTTAAAGAAGGGGAAATCAACCCTTTGGCACAGATTGTTGGCATTGCCGATCTCTATGACAAGTTCACTTCTGACCATAGTGATGTGAAGCGAATCATGCCGCATGAAGCTTGTGAAATTCTGATGGGTTTGGCTGGGACACTTTATCCCTTCGAAATGGTTCGATTGTTTCTTAGAAATATTGCTGCCTATCCTACAGGGATTACCGTGCGTCTCAATACTGGTGAGATTGGCGTTGTCGTCGACCAGAATCTAAGCATGCCAGTTCGGCCCGTAGTTCGAGTATTTGACGAATCTGACTTTGGGTCTAATGTGGTGAAAGAGTACAATATGGTGGAAAAGCGTACTATTTTTATTCAGGAAGTTTTAGGCTAGGCCATGCGGAGGTTTTGAAGCATGATACAGAATTGTTCTCAAGAGTCAATCTCTCAGTTCATTTTTGAAACTTTGAGGGGGAAATTCCCAGACGTTCACTGTGAGTTAGAGTTTCACACACCTTTTGAACTATTAATTGCCACGATTTTGTCCGCTCAATGTACTGATGAGAGGGTAAATCTTGTGACTGCTTCTTTGTTTGCCGTAGCAAATACACCTGAGGCAATCATTGCATTAGGACAACAAGAACTCGAAAACAAAATTCGCTCTCTCGGTTTATTCCATAATAAGGCCAAAAACATCCTTGCAGCCTGTAGGGTACTTGTTGAAGACTTCGAAGGACGTGTACCAAACGATATTGATTTGCTAAGAAGACTTCCAGGTGTAGGGCGTAAAACTGCCAATGTGGTAGTTAGCAATGCTTTTGGTATTCCGGCAATCGCTGTCGATACGCACGTTTTTCGTTTGGCTCATCGCTTGGGCATAGCCCAAGGCAAAACACCTGAAAAAGTGGAAAACGAACTAATGCTTCGTTTCCCAAAGGATAATTGGTCACTTATGCATCATCTTTTGATTTTTCATGGACGACGAGTATGTTTTGCTCGGAAACCCAGTTGTGGAGAGTGTCCACTAACTCCCGTTTGTAAGACATTCCTCAGCAATTGAGTTTGAGGAATTCTATCTTCAAACTTCTTTTTGTCGTCTATTCATGTTAGAATGTACTCCGACATACGAAGAAGGTGTGTAATTTGTCTTACTATAACCTGAGGCACTGCATGAGAATAGGACAGATAGTAATAGTAGAAAATAGAAAGGGTTGATTTCTATGAAATATGTTCGCTTTGCGAATCGTAATAACGAGATTGGCTTTGGTTTCCTCGAAGGGGAGACTGTAAAACTCTTAGATGGAACGTTCCTCAATCCTAATAGCCAACCGACAGGTGCCTCGTTCTCTTTGGAGGAAGTTACCTTACTTGCTCCGGTAGAACCTAGTAAAGTGGTGTGTGTTGGACTTAATTACGCCTTACATATTAAGGAAATGGAACATTCGTTACCGGAAGATCCTATTATTTTTATGAAGCCACAATCCAGTGTCATTGGTCCAAACGATAAAATTATCTATCCTAAGATCAGTCAGCGCGTGGACTATGAAGCGGAGCTTGCTGTGGTTATCGGGAAACCCGTTAGAGATGTTAATGAAGAAGAAGCTTCGCAGGCTATCTTTGGATTTACTTGTGCTAATGATGTTACTGCTAGGGATTTGCAAAAAAAAGATGGGCAATGGACTCGCGGGAAATCATTCGATACGTTTTGCCCAATCGGACCGTGGATCGTAACAGATATCGATCCAAGCCAGTTAGACATTCAACTTTTGCTCAATGGTGAGGTTAAACAGTCATCTAACACTCGAAACTTTATTAGTTCAGTGCCAAAACTTGTGAGCTTTATCTCTCAAGTCATGACACTTAATCCGGGGGATGTGGTATTGACGGGTACTCCAGAAGGGGTTGGCCCTATGCAACTGGGAGATGAGGTTATTGTCAGGATTCAATCTATTGGGGAATTACGCAACACCCTATAATAAGAATTTTCGGAAATTCTGGCTAATTGATGATATGGGGGTACGATCATGATTCGCATTGGACATAACCCTAATACCAATATGTTGCCCATGTTCCATTTTTTATCAAAAGATCATCCGCTATTAGAGTCGATTAGTGCAGAACCTACAGGGCATAATGCAATGTTGGCTGATGGACGGATTGATATGGCCCCGATCAGCGCGTTTTCTTTTGGAGAGCATTGGTCGGATTATGCGATCTTACCAAACCTTTCCGTCTCAACTAAAGGAAGGGTAGGATCAATACTCTTATTCTCTAAAGTTCCTCTGAAGGATTTGGATGCTTTGACCGTTGCATTGACAGATTCCTCTGCGACTTCGGTGAATCTCACGAAAATTCTACTCCACCATTTTTACGGGGTAGTGCCTCATTACGTAACCATGTCCTCAGACCTTCAGAAGATGTTTGTTAAGGCAGATGCAGCGCTCCTAATTGGAGATGCTGCTATTCAAGCGGCACTTAATAAGCCAGATTGCTATATCTATGATTTGGGGGAAGAATGGTTTCATCACACACACTGTTCCATGACATATGCTGTTTGGGCATTCCCCAAAAAGTTGATATTGGAGCGCGAGGAAGAAATTAAGACAGTATATCGCTTGCTTCTTGACGCTAAGGCCAAGGCTTTGTCTAACATGGGAGATATCGTCAAAACTTGTCAAACTATGCTTGGAGGATCGCTAGATTTCTGGAGGGATTATTTTAATCAATTTAATTATGGTTTAGATCATAATCTGCTCTCCGGACTGAGAAAATATTTAGATTTGTGTTTTGAACAGAATTTGTTGGCAAGTCGTCCTATTCTCCGGTTTTGGCCTGAGGAGTAAAGTATGGGCTATTGGGTGTACCTTGCTCGATGTGGTGATAATACGATCTATACGGGTGCGACGACGGACCTCAGGCGGAGGATGCTAGAACATAACAGCGAGTTTTCGAAAAGCCGAGGGGCAAAATATACAGCCGCACATCGCCCTGTGACTTTGGTACAGGCTTGGGAGGTCAATACTTGGAGCGATGCTCTTCGGTTAGAATGTGCTATAAAACGATGTTCACGAACGGAAAAGATTCAACTAATCGAACAACCGGACCAAATTAATCGACTTGCAGAGCGGCGTAAGCTTACCTTCTCCATATCAGGAGCCACTCAAGAAATACCGAAAATAGATGGATGATCCTGACGATCACAAAAGGAGCTGTTGTGTTGAAAATAGCGTTGGTCGCTCATGATGAAAAAAAGCCTGAAATTATTGAATTCGCGAAAACCCATAAAGATCTCCTGTCACGATGTCAAATAACTGCAACAGGAACAACGGGTAAATTGATTCAAGAACATTCTGGTTTATCGGTGAATGCACTTTTGTCAGGCCCGCTAGGCGGAGATCAACAGATTGGTAGCTTGGTTGCTACGCAAAATTTAGATATGATTATTTTCTTGCGCGATCCCTTAACCGCTCAGGCCCATGAACCCGACATTGCTGCATTGTTGCGTGTTTGTGATGTACATAATATACCCTTGGCAACCAACCGGCAAAGCGCAGAAATTCTTATGTCTTATGTTAAACAATGTTTGGAGGGGGGTGAAAACAGTGCCAATCGTACAAGTTGAATTATTAGAAGGCCGTACAGTCGAACAGAAAAGATTGATGGTGGAGAAAGTTACCCAGGCTATTGTGGAATCTACTGGGGCGCCTGCTGAAAATGTATCTATTATCATTCGTGACATGTCTAAGGAAAGCTATGCTAAAGGTGGAAAACTTGCCTGTGACAAATAACTCTATGTAAAATATTACTAAAAAAGCAAAGCGTGAAGAGGGGTTCCTCTTTGCACTTTGCTTTTTTTTTTAGCCTAACTTTAAGGATGGGCTTGGGTTTAAAGTTGTTTTTATACTTGGTTTAAACGTTATAGGTGCTACCTCCCAAAAATTCTCGTAAAATTGAGTTGAAGGGAACAGTGGAAATGTCCATTGGATTAAAAAACGAGAGTAGAGTTAAGAGATGTACTGCTGTTCGATAATGAGGACTCTCCGGTGTAATGGAGATCAACAAATGTTCGGCAAAGGGACGAAGTGCATTGAGTTCGTACAAGAGACTAGAGTTAAACATTACATTGGCTTCTTCCTGATAAGGGAAGATATTGTTATTTTCCCCGCGACGAACACTCTCCCATTGTGCTAACGTTCGTTCTGGATCTATCCCTCGGAATTTATCGTCTCTTACCAGGCGGCGGATGAGTCGTACCTCTGTTGTGGGAACTCGATTATAAGCATCAATATTGAGTTGGAAAAGAGCGCTCACATAAATCTTAAACATTTGGTTCCTGTCTAGTGAAGGCACTAGGCAGGGATTTAGGGCATGTATTCCTTCAACTACTAAAATCTCGTCGGGACATAGGTGTATGAGTTTACCAGTAGGGGATCGTCGACCGCAGACAAAATCAAAGAGCGGCGTTTCAACCTCGTCCCCTTTAATCAGGGCATTCAGATGGGAAGCGAGCAGAGGCAAGTCGAGGGCCTCCAAGGATTCGAAATCGTATTGCCCATTAGAATCTCGAGGGGTGTCTTCCCGCGCCAGAAAATAATTATCAAGCGATAAGGCAACTGGGCGCATACCATTGACGCGTAGTTGGGTTGACAGTCGCTGAGCAAACGTCGTTTTACCAGATGAAGAAGGCCCGGATATGAGGATGATGCGGACGTTGCAGCGTTGCTCAAAGATCTGGTCAGCAATTGAGGATACCGTCTTTTCATGTAAGGCTTCCGCCAAACAAATTAAATCCTGCGAACATTTTGCATTGATGATGGTATTAACGTCTTCAACATTGGCAAGGTGTAGGTTTTCTAACCAACGTTGGGTTTCTGAAAATGTGGAAGAGAGCTTTTCTGGAGGAACAAATGGAGAAATCAATTCTGGATGATTGGCATTAGGAAAGTGCAGAATAAAACCAGGTGGGAAATGGATGAGTTGAAAGTATTTTAGTGATCCTGCTCGATCAAGGGGGGGGTAGATCGTTTTAATTTCGTAATTGTCTATTCGGCAATGATATAATTGATCTTTCCCAGTCTCATAGGGAATGGCCTGATCTGCAAGCACCCAATTTTGTAAATGATCTTCGATTTTCTGCACTTCTCTCGAAGAAAGTAATGAGTCCTCAAGCTCACAATAGACACCATCGAGAATTGAGTGAGAAATCTTAAGTTGTTCTTCAGGAAATAGTTTTTTAACCACCCCGATGAGTCCGAGAACCAGACTCTGGCGATATCGGCGAATTGAGTAATCTGACATTCCTGGTCCGCCTTTCGAATTTTCTAGGATTCCTTACAAGATATTCAACACGAGATTTATTCTTTCCTCTAAACGATCGGAGGAATCAAGCTCAAATTATGAAATCACCTGCACTGTTTGTCTTTATAGGGAGGATTTTTGTCTTATCTCGGCGAATATACAGCGAATAGATTCTTAATGATTAATGGTAAATCCAATAGTTTGCAAACTATGATAACGTAAGGAGGGAAATATAATGTACGAAAGCACGCGGGGTAATCTTTCAGGCCAAATAGCATCGCAAGCGATTGCGTTAGGAATGGTACCAAGCGGGGGGCTCTTTGTTCCTTCGAATTTTCCCGCCTTGAATTGGCAGGACCTTCAGGGGCTAAACTATCGTGACGTTGCAAAGCGTGTCATGATACCATACTTACCTGATTTTTCAGAGGAGACCCTTTCTGAAATTGTCAACGTTTATGCCGATGGAACGTTTGACGGGCCTAACCCAGCACCTCTGGTTCCTGTGGGTAGTTTCGGAGTGTTGGAACTTTGGCATGGGCCCACAGCTGCTTTTAAAGATATGGCGTTGCAGGTATTGCCAGACTTATTGAACGTTAGTCTTAAACAGCTTGAGTATGATACTGAGGTTTTAATTCTAGTTGCTACATCCGGTGATACAGGAAAGGCCGCTTTGGAAGGATTTAAAAACAGAGCAGGCATGCATATTGTTGTCTTTTATCCGGAGGGAGGCGTGAGCCCTGTTCAAGAACGTCAGATGACCACTACCGAAGGGGCGAATACCCATGTTGTGGCTGTTAAGGGGAATTTCGATCAGTGTCAAACTGCGGTAAAGCATATTTTTGCTTCGGAAACTTTGAAGGCCGAGTTACAGGAGAAGCAGTTGATCTTTTCCTCGGCTAATTCTATCAATTGGGGACGGCTTTTGCCTCAAATCGTTTATTATTTCTGGGCCTACTTGCAGGCAGTCGAGCAGGGGAAAGTCGCTCCAGGAGGCTCAATGAATGTGGTAGTCCCGACGGGGAATTTTGGGAATTTGCTGGCCGCGTATTATGCTAAGCGGATGGGGCTTCCAATTGGCCGAATCATTAGTGCTTCCAATCAAAATAATGTCTTGGCTGATTTTTTTGCTACAGGGGTATATCAAAGCAAGCGAGCCTTTTATCAAACGATCTCCCCCTCTATGGACATCTTAATATCGAGTAATTTTGAGCGTTTTCTATATGAGATGAGTGGGCGAGATGCGGAGGGGATTCAAACCTGGTATGATTCGAGTAACCAGGGGACGTTTACTGTCGATCCGGATACCTTAAAACAATGTCAAGATACTGTGTATGCAGGATGGGCAAATGAAGAAGAAACCCTCGAGATAATTTCCCGAAGTTACAAAACCTATCAGTATGTTTTTGATCCTCACACAGCTGTAGCAATGAAAGTGTATGAGGATTATCTTTCCACGACCAATGATCAAACCTATACAGTGATCGCCTCAACTGCAAGCCCCTTCAAATTTGCGACGAATGTTTTAAAGGGGTTAGAGGAACAGAAGAGTGCGAAGGATGAATGGGAAGCACTCAATCGGTTAAGTCAGTTGACAGGTTGGAAAATTCCCTTGGGATTGCAAGGACTAGAGTCCAAGACGGCAAAAAGCGTTGATACGTGTGAGCCGGAAGAGATCGCTGAATTATTACAGAAAATGTTCACGTAATGGAAATGTTTGCCCCGTTCGTTCAGTCATATGCTTCGTTAGATAAAGTGAAAGGAGAGAGGATTAATCCTCTCTCCTTAAAATATTCTCTCATCGGGCAGTGCCTTTGGATAGGAACCTAAGAGTTTTACTGAGATGTTTGCTTCTTTTAGAGCCCACAGGACATCTTGAATGGGGGGGGCAAAGACATAGCCGTCCACATCAACAAAGAAAACGTATTCGCCCAGTTTCCTTTTCGAGGGACGGGATTCGATACGGCTTAAATTGATATGCCGTTTAGAAAATTCACCCAAAATGCGGTACAAAGACCCGGGTGTGTTTTCTGCGATAACCAGAAGCGATGTTTTGTCTTCCCCACCTGACATTTCTGCAAGGCTATGGCTGACAAGGACAAAGCGTGTGTCATTTAGCGTGATATCCTGGATGCGTTCTTTGAGAAGGTGAAGATTATAGAGTTGGGCAGCTCGACGGGGTCCGATTGCTGCCCAGTTTTCCCGGATAGAGGAAATCTTATGGGCCGCTTCAGCCGTGCTTAAAGAAGTGATCTGTTGAGCCTGGGGGAGGTGTTTCTCGAGGAAATCGCGACATTGCCCGATCGCCTGTTCATGAGAATAAACTCGCTCTATCTGTTCAAGCGGCATAGGTGCGTGCGACAGAAGGCATTGGTCAACGGGATGAACAAATTCATGAGTGATAAAGAGATGTTCAGTTTGGCCGAGGGTATCCATAGTCACGCCGACTTGGCCCTCAGTGGAATTTTCTAAAGGGACAAAGGCCCAGTCAATTTCCTTATCGTTACAGGCGAATAGTAAGCGTGGTATGGTTGGAAACGGAATGAGCTCAGGGGTTGTTTCGCTAAATTCAGTACGAGTGGTTAGAAATAAATGGAGTGCCTCCTCGGAAAAACTTCCGTTTGGTCCTAAATAGCCCATCTTTTTCATAGTTTAGTCTCCTTGCAGTAAAATAAAAAGGTCTGACCCATCCACTCCAAGGGATCAGTCAGAACCTCGCGGTACCACCCTCATGGTCGTTCTCGGCTACTTTCATCCTATCATAATACAGATAGACATTAACGGCAAGTGTTATTGTGATAGGCTACATCAACTCAGAATTCCCGAGTAAACATGGATTCGTCATCAAGAAGGGATTCGAGAGTTTTATAACCGAGTCGATCTAGTAGTTGTAAAACAAAGGGATTATCAGCGGGAGTCCCATAAGGCGCTTCATTACCATAATTATTCACATGCTCAGTTGCCTGGTCCACATTAATTAAAGATTTAGGCCCACCGACACATCCGCCAACGCACCCCATTCCCTCTAAAAAATTAGCTTTAATTTCACCATTGATGATGTCTTTAAGCATTTTTTTGCAGTCAACAATGCCATTTGCTTGTTCTGAGCGTAACGAAATAGTTCGATCTGGGCGAAGTCTTGTCAGGGTGTCAGACACTGCCATGCTTACGCCACCGGTTCGTGCATAGATTCGCCCTCCCCTTGAGGAGTGATCTCGTTCATCTTCCTCAAGTTCGGGTAGAGAAACTTTTGCGGCATCAAAAATCTCAGAGATTTCCTGAAAAGTTAGGACATAATCCACGGCATCCCGAATATCGGCTTCTTTCGCTTCGGCCTTTTTGGCAATACAAGGACCGATGAACACAGTCTTAGCTTCAGGATGCAGGCGTTTTATTACACGGCCGCAGGCAACCATGGGTGAGACAGAGGCAGGCATATGAGGGACTAGAGTGTGATAGGTTTTGCGAATCATGGCAACCCACATGGGGCAACAGCAACTTGTCAAAAGGAAATCGTGGTCTTCTTGAATAGATCGGTCGAATTCGAACGCTTCTTTTAAAGTAAGAATGTCGGCAAAGAGGGCCACTTCCATCATGCCATGAAATCCTATCTTTTTAAAAGCGGTACGTAGTTTACCCGTGGTGACATCGGAAGAAAATTGGCCCACAAAGGCAGGTGCGATCATGGCATACACAGGATGTTTTCCAGAGGACAGTTCTTCAAAAAGGGGGATGAAATCTTTTCGATCCACTAAATGCCCACTTTTACAACTTTCAAGACAAAGAGCACATCCCACACATGCCTCGGCAGAGACAATAACATGGCCGTTCGCATCCTTTTCAATGGCTGAGAATAAACAAGCAACTTCGCAGGGGGTGTGGTCTGAAGAACAAGAACAGTCGTCCTGTTCAAGATGCACTACTGAAGAAAGATTCTCTGGATGGAGCAAAAGTTGGAGCTTTTCTTCATTGCTCTTACCCGATTGCTGGATTCTTTCAATGGTTTCACTTAAAGTTCCCTGATACGCCGCCTTGACAAGTTGTTGGAAGATATCGTCATAGGTTTGCATAGGTTCCTCCCCGTAAACGTTCTTTGCAAGTTAGTATAAACTGAAACTAATAACTTATTACGGACTGACTAACATACTTGCGAAGGGGGCTAGGATCGAGTAAAATTAAGCTTGGAAGGTTGGGGAACCTTCCAGGGGGTCGGTGGACAAGGTGGATGAAACAGGCAGTGGAACGTACGCTGCCTGTTTCGCTATTTTTGTCCTAATAATCGTTGATGAAGGGCATGATACCAAAACTACTACATAAACTTAGGACGAAGGCCCTACTGGAAGTACCACGGAGAGAAGTGGAGTTTAGGTTGTGGATAAAGGCCTTGACCGTTATCTGAATACTTGATAAACTTAGAAAAATAGCTGTTCGAGGTCCTTTACTTAAAAAGGAGGGAGAGGTTCTGTAATTTCATGGTAAGAGTCGTGCGGAATTCTTTAGGTATTAGTGCAAACTTTAATTAATGGAGGGAAATGAAATAATGAGAAAATCATGGTTCATTAGTAGCTTGACAATGATACTTATTTTTGCCGTTTCACTAGTCGGATGTAGCAACACCACGACTACGACTCCTAAAGCCTCCGAACCCGCGAAGAAAGAATTTAAAGTTGGATTAGTTACTGACGTAGGAGGACTTAATGACCATAGCTTTAACTTCCTCGCAAACAAGGGGTTAGAACAGGCTGTGAAAGACCTCGGTGTAAAAAAAGGTGTTGTAGAGTCAAAACAAATGACGGACTATGAAACTAACCTCAGCCGATTTGCTCAGGACAAATACAACTTAGTCATTGCTGTTGGCTTTTTAATGCAAGACGCTGTTGAGAAGGTTTCTAAAGATTTCCCAGACACGAAATTTATGATTATTGACTCCTCTATCACGGATCGCCCGAACGTCGCATCTGCTATGTTTAAAACTGAACAGTGCGGTTACCTGGTTGGAGTGATGGCTGGTTTATTGGAAAAAGATCCCGCAATCCCGAACGCTTTGAGTAAAAATACAGTGGGCCTTGTGGGTGGTATGAAGATTCCTCCCGTTGACGATTACATCGCTGGTTTTATTCAAGGAGCTAAGAGTGTTAACTCTGATATTAAGATCAACTTGAAATATACAAATAAGTTTGACGATCCTGCTCTCGGTAAACAAACAGCACTCTCTCAAATTGCCGCTGGCGCTGATATAGTTTTCCACATTGCCGGTGGAACAGGAACAGGCGTTATCGACGCTGCTAAAGAAAAGAAAGTCTATGCAATCGGCGTTGATGCGGATCAAAACTATATGGCTCCGGATACTGTCATCACAAGCGCCTTGAAGGGTATGGATGTGGCAACTTTTGATATCATTAAGAATGTAATGGATGACAAATTCAAGAGTGGAAACGTGTTCTTCGATTTGAGTAACAACGGAGTTGGTTTTGCCAATCCAACGAAGGTTGTGCCTAAAGAGGTTGTAGACAAGGTCAACGATGCTGCGAAGCAAATCAAAGATGGAAAAATAACAGTTTCTAATATAATTCCTTCAGGGTTCTAAAACAAGGGATCAAGGGTTTGAACGTTTATTGGATGGCGAAATGACATGTGGATTGCTTCATAATCCGTTATGGGGCAATCCCTTTCTTATGGAGGGGACTATGCGTACCTGTTTAGAAGTTAGAGATATTACGAAATCGTTTCCGGGAGTTCTCGCTAATGATCAAGTGAACCTTGATGTGCGTGAAGGAGAAATTCATGCAATTTTAGGAGAGAATGGCGCAGGTAAATCCACACTCATGAAAGTCATTTACGGACTATATCGACCTGATTCAGGGAGTATTCGACTTTATGACCAAGAACTCAACTTTACAAGTCCTCGTCAGGCGATTCAAGCGGGCATAGGAATGGTGCACCAACACTTTATGCTTATACCTGCTTTAACGGTTGCGGAAAATATTGTCCTGGGTGGGGAAACGGGGAGAATTCATTATCGACGTAAGAAAAATGAAGAGATTGTCTATCAACTTGCCAAACAGTACCATATGGAAATTGATCCGAGTGCAAAGGTTGCAAATCTTACGGTAGGACTTCAACAACGTGTTGAAATTTTAAAAGTCTTTTATCGTAAGGCAAAGTTGCTCATATTGGATGAACCGACAGCAATGCTCACTCCTCAAGAGGTGGAAGAATTGATCATTGTCATGGAGCGTCTTCGCTCACAGGGGATCCCCATTATCTTCATCGATCATAAACTTGACGAGGTGAAACGCGTCTCAGATCGTGTCACGGTGATGAGAGCAGGAAAGACGGTTAAGACTCTTGAAACGAACTCTACAACCTCTCAGGAACTTGCCAATTTGATGGTGGGTCGCGAAGTCGTGCTTCTTGTGTCTAAACCGCCTCAGACGCCGGGTGAACCAGTTTTAGAGGTCGAAGACCTCGTCGTCTCGTCCGGACGTAACGAAGCGGTCAAAGGGATAAGTTTCCAAGTTCACCGGGGGGAAATCTTTGGACTTGCAGGAATTGATGGGAATGGTCAGTTTGAACTTGTAGAAGCAATTGCGGGGCTTTTGTCTTGTAAGAGTGGGTGCATTCGATTTCTAGGAAAAGATCTTACGTCCTCAACGGTTAGACGTAGGACCAAAGCGGGAATTGCATATATTCCTCAAGATCGTCAATTAGATGGCCTAGTATTGGATTTTGAGCTGACGGAAAATTTTGTGCTAAGGGATTTTTTCAAAGTGCCTTTTGCACGTTTTGGCCAAATGCAAAAAAAAACCATCGAGGACTACTCGACCCGACTATCAGAAGCCTTCGACGTTCGGCCAAGGCAGATTCACGCCCAGGCACGCAATCTTTCGGGAGGTAATCAACAAAAAGTAATTTTGGCCCGCGAAGTTTCTCGTGACCCTGAGTTATTGATTGCTGCTCAACCGACAAGGGGCTTAGATGTCGGTGCGATTCAGTTTATCCATAACAAACTCTTGGAGTTACGTGCCAATGGAAAGGCAGTACTCTTGGTTTCATTGGAATTAGATGAGATCATGTCTATGTCAGATCGGATTGGTGTTATTCATGCTGGCCGACTGATGGCGATCCTACCAGGCGGACAAGCAACACGCGAGCAGCTAGGTTTACTCATGACGGGTGTGGACGTAGAGAAGGAGGGGTAAACATGCAAAAGACCATTGAAGGATTGGTTACCCCTTTTGTAGCGATTGTGATTGCAGTCCTGATCGGTGCAGGGGTTATGCTCATAACAGGTCATGATCCATTTACAGCATATGGATCCCTCATTTCAGGAGCGTTTGGCTCTACCGTAAACGTTTCGAATACAATGGCAAATGCTATTCCCTTAGTCCTATCGGGGTTAGGTGTAGCTATTGCTTTTAAGGCTGGATTGTTTAACATTGGAGCAGAGGGTCAATATTGGATCGGGAGTATGGCTTCCGTCTGGATTGGCTATTCCGTTCATGGGCTTCCCCCTATCTTACATATTGTTCTTTCTATTCTAGTGGCCATGCTGGCGGCCGGACTTTGGGCGGGAATTGTCCCTGGGTTGGCTAAGGCTTTCGTGGGTGCGCATGAAGTCATCACGACCATGATGATGAGTTATATTGGTATTTTCTTAAGCCACTATATGCTGGAAAATGGCCCTATGATGCAACCCGGCTTCACTCCTCAATCTCCGGTGATTCTTCCAACTGCAATGTTAGGGAAGCTCGTGGAGCGGACGCAATTGTCTTGGGGTGTCGTAATCGCCTTTATAGCATGTGTTATTGTTTATTGGTTACTTTATAGGACAACCTTGGGTTATCGATTGAGGGCAGTTGGGTTAAATTCACGGGCCGCCAACTACGCTGGAATTAACGTCCCCTTTCATTTGGTTTTAGCCTTATTTATAAGTGGAACTTTAGCCGGTTTAGCGGGTGCAGTCCAAATGCTGGGGGTTCAACATCGTCTCTATGATAGCTTTTCATCTGGATACGGATTTACAGCCATCGTGGTCGCCTTGCTTGCCAATAATAATCCTTTTGGCGTAATTCTGACATCGATCTTCTTTGCAGCTTTGTCAACTGGAGGACAGTCAATGCAATTGGTTTCAGGAGTGCCAGCACATCTGACCGATGTCATTTCAGGGATCATCATCTTCTTAGTCGCGACGAAGGATATCGTGCAGATGGTTCAAAAACGCTGGCGCAGAAATCGAACCCTAGCGCACGTCAAGGAGGCTTAAGTATGGTTTTGGATGCATTAATGAGACCTGATTTGTGGGCGGCTACACTGGCAATGGCCACTCCGATTGCGCTTCCTGCTTTGGGGGGAACCTTTTCCGAGCGCAGTGGAGTTGTCAACATTGCCATGGAAGGAATAATGTTAATTGGAGCTTTCTTCGGGGTTTTGTTTTCCTACTATACCCATAGCGCTTGGCTAGGCATGCTGGGGGCATTATTTATGGGAGCGTTTATCTCGGCGCTATTTGCTTATGTAACGGTGAATCTCGGGGGGGATCAAGTGATTGTAGGAATGGGCGTAAATATTTTCGCAGCTGGGCTGACAGCATTTCTGTTAAATACCATCTTTGGGTACGGCGGAACTCCTCGAGATACACTGGCTCTTCCCAATATTACTATTCCAGGAATTAGTGAGATTCCCTTTGTGGGGGCAATTATAGGGTCTCAGAATGTGGTGGTCTATTTAATGCTGATCTTGGTAATCACTTCTCATTATTTCCTATTTCATACTAATTTGGGACTGAGGCTCAGAGCGGTTGGAGAAAATCCTCAGGCTGCAGATACAGCGGGGCTTAATGTTAAGGGCCTGCGTTATTTGGGAGTTATTATCGGGGGCATGTTTTCTAGCTTAGGAGGGGTCTATCTGGCCTTAGGGCTGTTAAATAGTTTCGAAGTGAATATGAGCGGGGGGCGAGGGTATATCGCCTTAGCGGCCATGATCTTTGGTAAGTGGACACCGTTTGGGTCGTTGGGTGCTGCCCTACTGTTCGGATTCGCTACGGCTTTAAGCATGGTTTTGCAAGGTGGAGGAGTATCCTCGAATATTATTCAAATGCTGCCGTATGCCTTGACCATTTTAGCTTTAACGGGGTTAGTAGGAAGAAGTACTGCACCTGCGGCAGATGGTATTCCGTATAATCCGAATAAATAAGCGAATGAGGTGGGGTGAGCTGAGGATCCTAAGTTGGGTCCTCTTTTTCCATGCTCACTGGAGTTTTAAGATCATTCAACGATTCTTCAGAGTATAAAGTTTAGAAACGTTAGTTTCCGAGAATTAGTAATTTTCATTCCGCGTGTATATAATAAAAGAGATTATATTGCTTAGGAGGGTAAAATTGTGGAACAACAACGCCTGAAGTCAAGGGCAGAAATTCCGGAGACCACGAAGTGGCAGTTGGAAGACATTTTTTCCGATAACGATCAGTGGGAAAAAGAGTTTGCTCACACGGAGAAGCTCTTAGGGGAAGGTGAAAAATTTGAAGGGCATTTAGCAGATAGTCCTGAGACTCTTATCACGTGCTTCGAATGGATGGATGATTTAAGTTTGAGTATTGAAGAAGTATACTCTTATGCTCGAATGCGGAGAGATGAGGATAATCGCAAGGCAAACTATCAGGCTTTGACTGAACGCGCAGGAATGCTCGCCGTTAAAGTAAGTAGCGCAGCGGCTTTCGTGGTCCCGGAATTGTTAGCGATGTCTGAAGAGAAGTTGCAGGAATTCCGCGCGTCGTCTCCCAAAATGGAACATTACAACCAAGCCTTGGAGGATATTCTACGCAAGAAAAAGCACATTCTCAGTTCAATGGAAGAAAAATTGTTAGCCCAAATGGGTGAATTGGCAGAAGCTCCAGGAGCAATCTTCTCTATGGCTAATAATGCAGACCTAAAATTCCCGAGTATTGACGATGAATTGGGCCAATCAGTAGAATTGACCAAAGGGAATTTTATCCAGTTCATGGAAAGCCCTAAGCAGAGCGTGAGAAAGGCAGCCTTTGAGACACTCTATCGTACCTATGAGAAGCAAAGGAATACGTGGGCAGCGACTTTAAATGCTAGTATTAAATCGGACGTCTTTTTTGCCAAGGCGCGGAACTATCCTTCAGCTATTGAAGCTTCCCTAGATGATGACCGTGTCCCCATTAAGGTCTATGATTCTCTAATTGATACGGTCCACGAATTTTTGCCTCAAATGCATCGATATGTTCAACTGCGTAAAAAAGCCCTGAAGCTCGATGAATTACATATGTATGATATCTACGTTCCCATTGTTCCGGAAACAACCATGACGATTACTTATGAAGAAGCAAAAAACATGGTGATTGAAGGCTTGCGGCCTCTAGGAGAAGACTATATTAAGATCCTACAGGAAGGTCTCGAGAAGAAATGGATTGATGTGTATGAAAATGAAGGAAAGACGAGCGGAGCTTATTCTTGGGGCACGTATCGCTCACATCCGTATGTCTTATTAAACCATCAAGACACTCTGGATTCAATGTTTACCCTCGCTCACGAGATGGGTCACTCGTTACATACCTATTTTTCTAACCGTAAACAACCCCACCTCTATGCCGGCTACAAAATTTTTGTAGCAGAAGTTGCTTCAACGTTGAATGAAGCCTTGATTATGGAGCATCTCTTAGAAACTACAAAGGATCCTAAAACTTTGGCCTATTTGATTAATCATTATCTTGAACAGTTTCGTGGCACTATTTTTAGGCAAACTATGTTTGCTGAATTTGAAAAGAAGATTCACTCTGTGGTAGAAGAAGGGGGGGCTTTAACAGCTGACAATTTCTCTGAGATTTATCGTGATTTAAATGCAGTTTATTATGGACCAGATGTTATTCTCGATCCTGAGATTGCTCTAGAATGGGCACGAATACCACATTTTTATAATGCTTTTTATGTTTACAAATATGCTACGGGATTCTCAGCGGCAACAGCCTTTGCGCGGGCGATTTTAGATGAAGGTGAGCCAGCTGTTGCGAGGTATTTGGAATTTCTGAGTGGAGGAAGTTCAGATTATCCCATCGAATTATTGCGTAAAGCGGGCGTTGATATGGAAACTCCTGTTCCGGTACGGAATGCTCTACAAGTCTTTACAGGACTTGTAGAACGATTGGAAACTCTCTTAACGTAATGAATTTAGCTAGGGTTTGACTAAGGCCTGGAAACGTGGATCCTCGCGAACGGGGGCGAAATCATGTTCACCACGAGCGACTTCCTTAACATCGGGGTCGAGGGCGATTGCTGGTTGTAGATATTCTAAGACTTTGTCAATCTTACCAAGTCGGCCATATATACTCGCAATGCCGTAATAGCTCCACGTATCTCGATTGTCAAGTTGTAAGGCCTTTTGGTATGCTGAAACCGCCGCATCCCATCGTCCAGCTAGTTCATTAACCAATCCTAAATTAAAATTGCCATACACAAAGGATGGATTGAGGTTGAGGGCTTGCTGAATAAGAGCAAGCCCTTGATCATAATTTCCCTGAAAAGCGAGTGTCGCGCCTTTGGCGTTTAGTGCTTCATAACATTGAGGATCGATTACCAGTGCTTGATTCAAAAGCCTCAGAGCTTCAGGAAATTGGCGTTGATAATAAAGTTTAAGCCCTTGTTCATAGTGAGCTAGTGCTTGGGAATCTGAGACATGGATGGGCTTGGGCGGAGAAGAAGAGAGGCGTTCAGTTGTCTGAGGCGGAGTTGTAGAAACTGCGCTTGACTCTGTGGGGAGTCTAGAGGACAAGGTTGGATTGTCGACGGCGTTCAAAATGCCTATCGCAAGGATAATGCATGCTATGAGAATAAATACGGATAAATAATGTTTAATCATAAACTCTCCTTCACTAGCTGAATAGTCCTTGAAGCATTGAGGTTATATGTTTTATTATAGCAGCTAACCCCCAGATTCAAAGCCGTAAAAACCTTCTTTGGGTACGATGTTTGAGGAACTTTATTGCAGAATAGTAACCTTGACAAGGCAAGAATTAGGGTAGTAAGATAAATTAGGATTATTCGATTTAAGGCCCATGATGCACCAGAGTGGAGGTGTGAATATGGATAATGTTGCAAATCAAGATCGTGTACAACAAGTTATACTGGCAGCTCAGGGGTTTTACGCTCGAAAAGATCGTGCACATGATCTAGAACACGCTTTAAGAGTTAGGGAATGGGGTAAAAGATTGGCTGAGGAAGAAGGTGCGGACGTAATAGTCATAGAGTTGGCCGCGCTTCTTCATGACATCGGTCGATCCGGGACGGTAGAAAAAACGCATGCGGAAAGTAGTGCCGGACTTGCTGTCAATATTCTGCATAAAACTGGGTATCCTGAGGATATTGTTGGGAGAGTTAAAGAGGCAATCGTGTCCCATTCCCGTGAAGGAGGACACGAACCGAATACACTTGAGGCAAAAATTCTGTACGATGCAGACAAATTGGATTTTGCGGGAGCAATTGGCTTAGGGCGTTTGTTTACTATGGCCGGGGTTCAAGGTTGGCCATTGGTTGGTGAAAATTCTTGTGAGACGTTTTACCAAGAAAAAATTCGTGGTTATCACGAACATTTATTTACGAAGGCCGCTATAACATATTTTGAGCCAATGTTTCTTTACATGGAAGGTTTTTGGCAAGAGTTACATGCTGAACAACGACTCAAAACATCGTTTTCTGGACAAGCTACTTCTGTATAATTTAGTGGCTCAATTCGGAAAGGATGAATCGAAAAATGCGTTGGCTTTGGCGTTTTTTAACAATTTTAGTCTTCTTAGGGCTTATTCATACCCTGTTTATTCCTCCACAAACAAAGGCTTTTATTTCGTGGTCGGAAGACCAAACGTGGGTACGAAAATTACAAGGAGAAATGAAACAATGGCAAAGATTATCGCAAGATCTCCCTTCTAGTATTGAAGTAGAAGTTCGTCGCCTGTGGAAGGATTTTAGACCAAATGGAGACGGTAAAGAAGTTTAATTTTGAATCGTCATTGTGATGTTGTTTTTACGAGTTTGTCTTGCGAAAAACTAAAAGTGTGGTATATTTAAGATTAATGTTAGTAGAAGGAGGATGAAAAATGGTTGCTATTACTGAAATTGCTGCCCAGAAAGTTAAAGAAGTACTTAAAAATCAAAACAAAGAAAACGCTTTTCTTCGTCTCTATCTTGTAGGAGTTGGCTGAGGTGGGCCGAATTTCGGCATGACTCTGGATGAGTCAAAGACAGATGAGGATATTCTTGATGTAGAATACGGTGTATCAATGGTAACGGACAAAAAACTTACTTCCTATTTAGAGGGAGCGACCGTTGATTTCATTGAATCCGCACACGGCGGAGGATTTGAAATACGTACAGCGAAGAGCGCTGGTGGCGATAGCGGTTGCGGTGGAAGCTGCGGCGGTAGTTGTTAATAATAAAGAGAGCTCAATTATGGGCTCTCTTTTACTTATGTTAGAATTCAATCCCATCTTAAAAAGCGACTAAATAGCAATAAAAGGACTTGAGTATATTTTGCAAATGTGTTAGTCTAATGTCCATATTAGGAATACATTCGTCTATAAAGGGAGGAAATGTCATGACATTACCACGGGAAGAATCTAACCGTGCTATTATCACAGTTTTGGGTCGCGATCAAATCGGGATTATTGCTTGGGTTTCTGGACGGTTAGCGGAATATAGCGTTAACATACTTGATATTAGTCAAACGATTGTGAGCGAATTTTTCACGATGATCATGGTGGTAGATTTAAATCCAGCCGTTTTGGAGCTCGTAGAACTAGCACGCTCCTTGGAAAATGAGGGAAATGATAAAGGACTACAAGTAAAGGTTCAACACGAAGATATTTTTACATTTATGCATCGCATCTGATTGATGCACTATGAGATACTTAAGTTAGGTAGTGGAGGGAAATCATGACAATCACATTCGCACGAGAAGAGATTCAGCAAACGATCAAAATGATTCATGAAGAGAATTTGGATATAAGAACCATTACCATGGGGATTAGCCTTCTTGATTGTGGTTCCGAAGATATTAGTCGGATGGAAACGAAGATTTATGATAAAGTTACAAAGATTGCTGAACGATTAGTGACAGTTGGCGAACAAATTTCGGCGCGTTATGGGATTCCTATTATCAATAAGCGGGTATCTGTTACGCCCATCGCGATTGCGGCCGCTCACTTAAATACAGAAGAAATGGTGCGGATTGCCAAAGTATTAGATCGTGCGGCTAGAGAAATTGGAGTTAATTTTATCGGCGGCTTTTCTGCCTTGGTTCAGAAGGGCTTTACCGCGGGGGATTTAGCGCTTATTGACGCCATCCCACAAGCACTTAGTGAGACTGAATTTATTTGTTCCTCAGTGAATATCGGAACGACTAAAACGGGGATTAACATGGATGCAGTACTAAAAATGGGTCAAGTGATCTTGAATTGCGCTCAACTGACTGCAGACAGAGATGGTATTGCAGCAGCAAAATTAGTCGTATTCTGCAATGCACCAGAGGATAATCCGTTCATGGCTGGTGCTTTCCACGGAGTGGGAGAACCAGAATGTGTTATAAACGTAGGAGTCAGTGGCCCAGGGGTTGTGGCTAAGGTTGTTAAAGAATACCCTGAAGCGGATTTCAGTGAACTATCCAATTTAATTAAACAAACATCCTTTAAGATCACTCGTATGGGTGAGCTGATTGGACGAGCAACCTCGAAGGCTTTAAATGTTCCTTTCGGGATCGTAGATCTTTCTTTAGCACCCACCCCAGCAATAGGAGACAGTGTGGCAGAAATCCTTGAAAATATGGGTCTAGAACGATGTGGAACACATGGAACAACAGCCGCCTTGGCATTGCTTAATGATGCGGTTAAAAAGGGTGGTGCAATGGCTTCTTCCCATGTTGGGGGGTTAAGCGGAGCGTTTATTCCTGTCTCTGAGGATGCGGGAATGGTTAAGGCTGTGGAAGTAGGTGCTTTGACCTTAGATAAGTTGGAAGCAATGACCTGTGTCTGTTCCGTCGGGCTCGATATGATTGCATTACCGGGAGATGTTAGTGCAGAAACGATTTCTGCAATTATCGCAGATGAAGCAGCTATCGGGATGATTAATAAAAAGACAACAGCGGTACGGGTTATTCCGGCAATCGGGAAGAAGGCGGGCGAACGGGTGGAATTTGGCGGGTTGTTAGGTGGAGCACCGATCATGGCCATACATCCTTTTTCTTCAAGTATGTTTGTGAAACGTGGAGGCCGTATTCCAGCTCCTCTCATAAGCTTATCAAACTAAGTTTTTGTTTAGGAAAATCCCTAAAATGAATCTCTATCGAATGTATAAATGTCTATTCTCGTTAATTTAAGCGTATAGAAGCCTAAAGGAGTTTTTACAAATCAACGGAAATCAGGTAAAATGATGGTTGACGTTTGATTTCTTTGGGCTATGGAACGTTATTCTAGTGCATGAGTTGGCAATCGAAGGCGGGCCTAATAATCCGCCGAGGGCATACCGATGAAGTTCCTGGTGGTGGCTTTCGACGCCCAGTCGAGGGTTGCTGCTGGGAGTTAAGGTTGAGGGGGATCTGCAATGGCATGCGGGCGTGACCCTTTTCCGTGGAGGCCTAAGTGCGTGGCTTCTAAAGGGGCTACGGCTTAGGGTAGAACCTGCATTAGGAAGGAACTTAGTGCAGTGTAGCCTGCCTTGAGGTGGGAAAGTTGGGAAGGTTTAAAGGATCTTGATTGTGTTGGCCGATGCATTCCAGATTGCCGGAAATGCTTTTCTGCAAAAGAGGCTAGATTGTCGAGGAGTGTGAAGGAAACTTCTAGAGCGTGTACCAACGAGGATTGAAGTGCGGACTCAGTGGTGATCAAGTTCTGAGTGATGGTGACACCTCAGGCTGAGACTAAGGAGAAATCGCCTTGCGGGAAACCGAAGGAACTCAGTGGGAAAACCTACTTGACCTAAGCCTCAATATTGACTCGTTGGCCTCCTAACGCCCCATAAAAAACAACACTTCTTTTAATAAGAGGTGTTGTTTTTTATGGGACGGGTTAGTATTAATTGGCATTTCTCGTTGAATTTGTTGAGAAGGGAGGCCTAAGGAGTTACTAAGTGTTGAAAGATATATTAACATGAGGATACCTTTCGGAAGGAATTTTCCCAGGGTAACTGTTTTAGGAGAGTGTGAGTAAAATAATTGATCTAAGGGCAATGTATTATATGGTGGGATGATAGCGTTTGGAAGTTTTAGAGCTCCAAAAATTTGTTGATGGGTTTTTAATAGAAGGGCGTGATAATTACCGAAAACAATAAGGATAAGAGGGTTACATATCTAATAATAAGATTCTTTACAAAAAGATCTAATTTCTTTTGATATTTTGCAGGATTTTCTGAGTTTCTACCGAATATATATAAGACCATTAAAAAAGCTGAATCCAAGCTTAATGTACTTGGAATGGGGGATTATTTTGGGGTGAATCACGTGCCGTAACGTGTAGGGCTTTCACCTTCTGCCCGAATCCGTCAACTAACCTCGTAAGCTTATGAAAGGTGGAAATTTTTTGCTTATCTCCTCATCTGTACGGATGTGGCTGGGAAGCTCAACTTTGGCAGGCTTGCTTTTAGTAAGTAGCCTACCTGCGTTGGCCTTAACACAACCCGCGACTATCCTTACACCCATGAAACCGACGCTCTTAGCGTCAACTGTCGAACCAACCGGAACCTATGCTAAAGCTGTGCGAAAGCAATTGCAATGGACTGGGAGTCCTGTGATGACCAATGTCAGGACCGTTACCGCGGGAATGTCGGTATCAGTCAAACCAGTTGAAGTCGCGGCTCAACCCACAAAAACTGTGCAAACTACAAAAACCACTAAAAACGACTCACGACCCGTTCAAGTAGCAGCAGTCGCTAAGAAACAAGTTTCTCGATCCGACGGAACAGGGCTTGTGAATAATGCTCTGAGCTTACAGGGCGTGCCTTACGTCTTTGGAGGAACTAGCCGAAGTGGCTTTGACTGTTCGGGATATACTCAATATGTTTTTAATGGTTCTGGCACTTCCTTGCCGAGGACGGCAGGAGAACAATTCAACGTGGGTTCTTCAGTAAATCGTAATGAACTCCAAGCAGGGGATCTTGTATTCTTTACGACTTATGCTCCAGGAGCTTCCCATGTCGGTATTTATATCGGTGGAGGACGTTTTGTTCATGCGTCTAATAGTGGCGTGCGCACTACGAGCCTTGGGGACAGCTATTATGCCGGCCGGTATCTTGGTGCTCGACGGGTTGCTCAGTAATCACCCAATCAAAAGTACAACAGTAACTTGCAGTTACTGTTGTACTTTTTTGCTATGAACCTCTAACATCGGAGATGTGGAAGCCATGGAATTGGTGTAAATTTTGTACATTCCCCACCTGGCCTGGCTAAGGTAAATGAAGCATTTTGAATGTAGGAATCCGAAACTTTGCAACTGTGAGTTCGTTTAAAGTAACATTTCCGACACAACTCAACTCGGTAGTTTAAGATCATGGAATAATCTCCTTTTTAGACTAGTGCTTATAAGGGTGTATCCTGAAAATATTGATAGATTATTGTTGCGGCATTTTTTGGGAGCCCGGCCGCTTGGATCTCCTCGATGCTTGCGCGCTGAATGTCTTCAAGAGATGAAAAGTGACGCAGCAGGCATTGTTTGCGTTTTGGCCCGATACCGGCAATGTTGTCCAGAGCAGAAAGTGTCATATTTTTTGCGCGTTGTTGACGGTGAAACGTGATAGCGAAACGATGGACCTCATCTTGGATCCTTCCAAGTAAATGAAATGTGGAGTGGTTTTTGGGTAATAGGACGGGGTTGCCAGTTTGATCTAGAAGCCCGTGGGTTTGATGACGATCATTTTTAACTATCCCTGCGACAGGAATAGCCAAGTTAAGTTCATTTAGAACCTTTAAAGCCGCATTAATTTGTCCTTTACCCCCATCAACTAAGATTAAGTTTGGCAAAAGGCCATTTTCTGAAATCAATCGTGTATACCTGCGTAGAACGACCTGCCCCATGGCAGCTGTATCATCGGACGTCTCCATGGGTTGGATTTTATATTTTCGGTATCCTCTGCGCTGGGGTTTACCCTCGATGAATTGAACCATGCCAGCAACAGTGTTTGTTCCAGCCGTATTTGAGATGTCAAAAGCTTCAATTCGGTTGGGAGACGGGATATTCAATAGTTCGCCAAGTGTGGCCAACGCCAGTTGTGTTTCAGATTGTTGGTTCATTTCTAGTGTGATTTGCTCATGAAGAGTGGTCTGTGCATTGGACATCGCCATCTGAATTAGTTCCCGTTTTTTTCCTTTTTGAGGAACAGTTATGGGAAATAGGTTTGATAAAACCAGAGAGTCGATCGAAGGGAGTAAGATTTCCTGAGGCCATACCGCACGCTCAATGTAGAACTGAGCGACAAAAGAGGTGAACGCTTCTTCGGGGTCTTCATAATAGGGAAAGATAAAACTATCTCGTGCCAACAATTTACCTTGACGTAAGTAAAAAACCTGAATGCACATTTGATCGGTGGTAAGTGCGTACCCAAGAACATCCCGATCAATAAAATCATTGAGAGTAATGTTTTGTTTTTCTCCCAGTTGTTTTAGATCTTCAATAAGGTCCCGATATTCTTTTGCACGTTCAAAATGTAGAGCCTCAGAGGACTCTTGCATTTTACCCTCTAAAAGCGCAAGAATTCCGCTTTGATCCCCCTTCAGAAAGGATGAAACCTCTTTGCGCATTCCCACGTAAACATCAAGGGAGACGTCATCGACGCAAGGGGCAAGGCATTGGTCTAAATGGTAATAAAGACAAGCCCGTGAGGGGATTTGGCGACATTTTCGAAAAGGAAAAAGCCGATTGAGTAGACGAGCAGCTTCTTTGGCGGCAGTTGCATTCGGATAAGGTCCGAAGTATTTGCCGTTTCCTTTTTTTATTTTCCGTGTGACGAGAATTCGTGGGTGTTTTTCCTCTGTAATCACTAAATAGGGGTAGGTTTTATCATCTCTTAAGAGGATATTGTACTTTGGGTTATGCTTCTTGATGAGATTGCATTCCAAGACTAGAGCCTCAACTTCAGACTCTGTTATGATATATTCAAAATCGACGATCTGACTTACTAGTCGACCGGTTTTTCCGTCGTGTGATCCAGTAAAATAGGACTTTACCCGGTTTTTTAGTATCTTAGCTTTACCGACATAGATAATTTGTCCCTGGGTATCTTTCATCAAATACACGCCCGGTTTTCCTGGCAACAATGTCAGTTTTTGTCGAAGTAGATCCATATTCCCCACCTCACTTCTTATTCTAGAGTGTAGATTTGTGAGATGCAAGTTTTTATACATAACTATATTAAGACGAACGTATACATGGTTTAAGGACCTAGTTGTTAGTTATCTATAAACCAGACTATATGGGGTTAATGGGGGGTTAAGGTATGCCAAATAGCTGGGGGCGACGTCCACGTAACGAACTATGGCAGGATTTACAAGCCTTGGCCCTTTGGATCTTAATTATCGGGGTTGTTGGGTTTGTTTTGTTTCCGAACTTTTTTAAGAATATATACTCACGCCTATCTGATCCAGTGACCCAAACAAGTACAGTAAATGACCAATATACACTGAATAACTCGACAGGCACAGACCCTTCTGTGATAGATCCCCAGACGTTACTTGGTCAAGATTTCTCGAATGTATCCAATGCTTTATATAATAATGGAAAAAACGAAGTGTCTTCGGGTTATTGGGTTATATTTGTCGCTGAAGGTGAGTTCAAACAGCTTGCCGTAAGTAGCGATGCATACACCTTTTTACTTAAACTTATTCAAAGTGATCAAAACAATTCGGGTGGTAATTCGATCATCTTGACTGCTAACGGTCAAATTCGAAAATATACGGTCAGTGCAGAAATTTATGACATTATCAATAAGATGGCTGTCATTGTGGACCGTAATAATAAATAAACAGACGATTGACTAACGGAAAAGAAGTTTGGCCCCTGCAGCAAAAAATCCAATTCCTACGATTTGCCATGGATTCCAAGGCATACGACTTACCCCAAAACATCCAAAATGGTCGATAAGTACAGCCGTACTAACCTGCCCGATGATAATTGCCGTGGTCGCATTACAGACGCCAATTTTTGGGATGCTTAGAGCAACAAGTCCTACAATGATGACACTGAGTACACCTCCAAGGTAAAGATACCATGGCACAGCCCCCCAATTGTGTTTTGAAAGAGGGTCTCGCCAAGCTATTACTGCAATCAAAGCAATAAGAGAGCCAATGATGTGGACAAGGAATGTTGCAGAAATCAAGGATGTTTTTTGACTTAAGCACGAATTTATAGTCCCTTGTATTGCCATCGCAATTCCCGAGATAGCCGCAATCAAAAATGGAAAATTGAGTAGTTTTAACATAATTTCCTCCTTAGATCAATTTTAACAACGTGGAAAAGATGACCATGTTCGTCAAGATATATCAGTATTCATTAGAAAGGTTAAGGGAAAAATGAAAACGTAGAAACAGTAAAAATAAGAAAAAGAGGTGGCGTCATGGACATCGATTATAATTTAGTGCAACGCGCCCAGATGCTGCTCACGTTAGAACATCCCTTGAATCAAGTGCGAGAAATTCTAATACGAGAAGGATATCCGCAAGAACAGGTTGTAGAACTAATGAATGCAACTGAAGAAGTCTTAAATTATCTTGTTCCTCCTCAATATGATGAACATAAAATTGGAATTGATATCTTACACCCAGGAGAAAAAGTGGAGGGGAGAAAACCAACTGTTGATATTTTAATTGATAAACGATCTGGACGGTTAGAATTAATCACACCTCATCAACCCGAAACGTGGCGAGTTGCCAATGAAGTACGTAAAGCGATTAAGCGGCAGCGTCAAAGTGGTATGAAACATTTTCATTAAAAGGTACAAGGGCTCTTAGCGAAAGCTTAGGGTCCTTCTCTTTACTGTTTTATATCTTTTCTCGTATTTCAATAATTATGTTATAATTAAAAATAAGTAACAATTTCAGGAAAGAAGGGCCCAAAGTGGAATTTGCTCCAGTATTCAATGGATTAGAAGACGTATATAAAAAAATGTTGACTAAACAACGACTTGATCGTCAGGATGGCCTAAATCTTTTGCAAACGACCAATATCCTGGGTCTGGGTTACCTGGCGAACGAGCGGAGACGCTCTATCTGTGGTGATCAGGTGTTTTTCAATAATAACGCCCATATTAACTATAGTAATGTATGCAAAGTACGATGCGGGCTTTGTGCTTTTGGTAAAGACCAAGGAGAAAAAGGATCTTATACAATGTCTATAGAAGAAGTAGTTCAAAAAGCAGGACAATTTGGAGACCAAGGAGTGACCGAAATTCATATCGTTGGGGGGATACATCCTGATTTACCATTTACGTATTACCTAGATATGATCCGAAAAATCAAAGAACGTGTTCCACAGGTAAGTTTGAAGGCTTTCACGGCTGCTGAATATGATTATTTTGCCCAGATTGAGAACGTGCCAGTAATCGAAATACTTAAAACTCTGAAGGAAGCTGGCCTTAGCTTTATAACGGGTGGGGGAGCAGAAAACTTCAGTCCAAGGGTTCGGGAGATTATTTGCCCAGGCAAACTAAGTGGTGAGCGATGGTTAGAGATTCATCGTATTGCCCATCAATTAGGAATTCCCACCAATGCTAATATGCTTTATGGCCTGATTGAGACTGATGAAGAGCTTATTGATCATTTGTTAGCCTTACGTGCTTTACAAGATGAAACACAAGGTTTTTACGCACTGATTCCCACTGCTTTCCATCCAAAAAATACTAAATTCGAAGATGTACCTCAGGCGAGCGCACTGCGTACGTTAAAAGTAATCGCAGTAGCGAGGCTGATTTTGGATAATTTTCGTTATATTAAAGCTTATTGGGTGTCATCAAGTCCTCAGGTGGCCCAGATGGCACTTTCGTTCGGAGCAAACGATCTCGATGGGGTAGTCCGGGAGGAAAAAATTTATCATACTGCCGGTGCAACCAGCCCACAAATGCAAACCGAACAGCAGTTGATTCGTATGATTCATGAAGCTGGTTTAGAGGCTGTCGAAAGGGATACGTATTACCACGTTATTAGACGTATCGCTCCTAATAATGAGTGAGAGTCCTTGATGTCTGGTGGATTAAGTTGTTAAGAGGTGAATCAAATGCGTATCGCCGTATTGTCAGACACTCATTTGCGAGAGGGGAGATCTCTTCCTCGCATTGTCTGGGAACACTTAACTCAGATTGAGATGATTCTTCATGCGGGTGACTTGACTAATATGAGCTTGTTGGAGGAACTGGCCAGTATTGCTCCTGTCCGGGCGGTAAGAGGCAACTGTGATGGCTGGGATGTTTCTCTGCCTGAGCGTGACATTGTGGAATGTGAATCTTTGAGAATAGGTCTTATTCACGGTTCAGCAGGAAAGGGAAAAAACGTCCCGGAACGGGCCTATCTTGCATTTGCGGATTCTCCGGTTGATATCATTATTTTCGGGCATAGTCATTCCCCATTTATGGAATGGCGGAATGGCATTTTGATGTTCAATCCAGGTTCCCCCACGGATAAAAGGCGTGAACCCCAATATTCAATTGGAGTATTAGACCTTCAACGGGGCCAGGTTAAAGCGAATCATCTGTATTTTTGAAATCTGGAGGAACTCATGAAATATCGCAGAAATAAGGTGAAACGCGAACATGGCATCATACAAAATGCTTTGCAATGGCTTGAAAACTTAAGTACCCTTACTGAAGTGACTGACATTATTCCCGGTGTTATTGATGTCAATCATTCTTCTGAACGGGGTATTGTCTATAAATATGCAACCCAAACGGGGTGCAAACTTTTACTTAAAAGTAATGGTTCCATTCAAGAGGCCTTTGTGGTTACTAAAAACCCGGAATGTATTAAGAAATGGGTTGAAAAGAAATTCCCTCCAAATCCGCCAGCGAATGAATCAGAGGGTATAACTCAAAATAGCCTGCGAGAACGATCTAGTGAGAAGTTGACGAGCACTTCTGCACCCGTTCCTTCAAATCAGAGACTCATCTCAGAGAATAAGCCTGCTACTAGGCCTTGTAGGCATCGATCGAAGAAGAATTCCTCCAGAAACGTGACGGATTTTGAATCGAGAAAAGAAGATGGTTCAAATATCTCGGATCGATTAGATCGTTCTACTCTGAAAGCCCTGAAACATTTAAGGGAGTCACTTCACAACGCCAAAATTCAAAATGCTAAAACGAAAACGAAGAAACTATGGCAATAAATAAACAGCTTAAGACAAATATGTCCTAAGCTGTTTTTCCAAGTAAAGGAGCGAGTGCGTGCGTGCTTAAGTAAGGGGGTCTTTTTGTATGGAAGTTGGTCGTATATTAGCACCTGGGTCGATCGATAGCAACCTACTAAAACAATTGCGCCCTGGAGATCGGCTCTTGGTGGAAGTCATTCAAAAAACGGGGGAACGTGAAGGAACCATAAGGGTAAATGGGCAGGATGTTTTTGCTCTATTAGAAACTTCTACAGAATTAGGGGAAAAGTTCTGGGTTAAAGTAGCCAATGCCAATCAGGGCAACTTACTACTAGTACGAGAGCCAATAGTTGAAAAGCAAGGGGATATTCACGAGCTTTCTCAACAGCTACAACAAATTAGAGAAAGAGGATTTCCCATTCATCCAGAAATAATTGCCCTACTAAGAGAATTTCCTAAAGAGAATCCAGGCTTTCTGAGTTCTTTGTCGGAGATTATTCAAGGGAAGATGACGGATGAATTCTTGGCGAACTTGCGAAAATCAATCCCAGAGTGGGCTAATTTATCGGAAGAAAACGGAGCGGAAGAGCTTGTGGAGTGCTTAAGAAAACTAGGCCTCAATTATGAGCAACGCATACAACAAATGCTAAAATTAGAGTCTCATGCCAGGGAAACTGAGAAAAATAGCCTTAAAGACACATTTAAATTTGCTCTGCTCGAAGCCATTCAGAAGCAAGCAGGACGAGACCATGATTCCAAAGGGCCTTTGGCTCAATTACTTCAAAAACTTACAGGTCAACAACTGTGGTTTAAGACAGGAACCTTAGACAATGCCTATATGTTACTTCATCTTCCATTATTAAATCAGGGTCAACCTATTCCAGTTCAAATAGCGATAGAAAGTGCTCGTAAAGGGTCTAAAATGGATGCGCATCATTGTCGTGTGGCTATCCAGATAGAAACTCTGGAATTTGGAGAGATTGGAATTGATGCCTTTTTTGATCAAGATTCACTCGCTTTGCGTGTTCTTACCCGTGAGCAGCAAGTTCTACCTGAACTCATAGAGGAGGTTATGGATGAAACAAGGGCAAAATTCTCCAAACTAGGTTTTAATATCGTGAACGTTGAGACTGGGAATTTGGATAAGGCGATAGAATTCCAAAATTTCCTTAAAGGATTAAGGCGAAGTGGAGTTGATATTAAGAGATGAAAGAAAAGGCAGCAGCTTTGGTTTATGATCAATCAGGGGCACCTAGAATTGTGGCTAAAGGAGCAGGCGAAGTTGCTCGAAAAATAATAGATTCTGCAAAAGCAGAGGGCATCCCTATTCAGAAGAATGAAGTACTTATTGAAGCCCTGCTGCAGGTGGAGCTAACAAAAGAAATTCCACCTCAGCTCTATCGAGCAGTGGCGGAAATTCTCGCCTTTGTTTATAGGCTGGAAAAAGCAAAATCACACGCAAGCTCGTTATTACATACATAATTTTTCGAAGCTTTCACAAACTATTCATAGTAAAAAGGCAGGAGGTCACTATGGATATATCATTTGAAGTTTTGAACAAGATCCTTAAAGGCGAGCATATGGCAATCGAACAATATCAGGCGTATATTGATGCACTGACGGACGGTCCACTGCGTACTCATTTAACCGCTATTCTCACAGATCATAAAGAGCATGCAACTCGGATCGCCTATTACATTCAAACTAATGGGGGACAGGCCGAAGAAGGTGCAGGGGTTGTGGGGCTAGTGGCTGATTGGAAAACCCGTCTCAGTAATTTAGGAGAACTCAAACCAATGGAAATGCTTGAACAACTTTATTCCGGAGAAGATAAAGGTCTTGCTCGTGCTGTGCAGTATTCTGAACGGTTGTTAAGTAGTGCGGAAAAGGAGGTTTTAGCCCCGATATTTTCAAATGAACATGATCATCTAAAACAACTTCAAGGCCTGAGAGAAGGTCTTTATAGTAATATATAAGCGGATTAAATGTGAATGAAATAGTCTCGTGCAGAACCGTACAAAATTAAAAGCGGCAATCGCCGCTTTTAAAACTATTAGGCAGTGGGTTCTTCCTTATCTCGGTGCTTCCTCGACAAGCATAAGCGCTTCTTCGCTAACATTCCTGCCACTTTCCCATTGTCACCGAGAAGGATACCTTGTAATCTCCATTCGCGGAAAGTCTGCCAAAATTGTTGTTCAGAGATTCTCCGAGTATATCCTTCAGATTCTTCATCATAGGGCCAAAAAACATCAACCCACAAGGTTCCCTTGTTGCTTAAAACCAATACAAAATGAACAAGTTCTGGGTTAGGAGATTCAGAGTCACGCATTAGTATGTGTGAACGGCCGTTAGGGAAATCTGTTCGAATGTAAGTAAACTTCATCAATAATCCCCCTCAGTGCAATTCCAAATGAGACCTGACGTGGCAATTCAAGTATAGCATGAAACATTGAATAAGACGATGGGCTCTATGAGCCTGATACACACTGCTCATAGTAAAAGGCTATGGTTAATGCTGAGAGTAAAAATGCCTATGGTTTAACGTATGCAATAACTGTGTTTAGGATACAATACGCTAGAAATAAAAGATTGTGATAGGGAGTGTGTAGGATATGCTTACGGTTATTCACACGTTTAACGGTCCAGATCCAGATCGTATTTTAGGAGAACTGCGGACAGGGATTCAATCGGTCGAAAGTATTGAAGGTTTTAAATTTGCTTCGGTCAATAAACAAGAAAATACGTCAGACATTATGCTTTTTTCAAAATGGGAAAACCATTCGGCGTATCAAAATTGGGCGTCTACGGTAGGCGAAAATAAGGCATTTAAGTCCGCAACACCGCAAATGTTTGAGGTTCTAGAAGAAAAATACTAAAGAAAAAGGGTTGCCGGGGGTTATGCCCCCTAGGGCATCCCTTTTTCTTTAGACATGGAAATCATTCGAAGAAGAGAATGATTTCATCATTAAATTCTTATAAGCTAAATTAAGAACCTGCATTCTTGACTTCGTAGAACCAAGTGATTCGATATGAAACGGAAAATCGTTAATTTGGCGAACCGGCATTACGCCCATAAGGGCATTTGTCATAAATATTTCTTCTGACGATAATAGGTCTGATAAAGGGTACAGACCCTCTTGAGTTGGAATTTCCAGGGATTGAGCTAATTCTAAAATGAGTTGACGACGCGTTCCAGGTAAACATCCGCTCGAAAGTGATGGGGTAAAAAGTACTCCATCCTTAATAAAAAAGAGATTGCTCATGGTACCTTCGCAAACAAATCCCTGGGTATTAAGCCATAGGCCCTCATCTGCATTGTTTAGTTTAGCCGCTTCTTTAGCTAAGATATTTTCTACATAATTCGTGGATTTAATCGAAACTAAGGGTGATTGCTCATTGCGAGGGCAGGGTAAGAGATGGAGTCGGATTCCCAAGGTGTATTGAACAGTGGTGTAGGGAATTAGGCGTTTGTGCAACAAAAACTGAGAAGGTAGCTGAGTTTCTGGCGCTCCACCACTGAAGGTTACGCGAAGTGCATAGGGGAATGTTGTGGGAGTTTGGCTAGTAATTTGGTTGACGAAATTTAATACTTGCCGCGACCATGAACTTTCATCCGGTAGCTTGAGACCGAGTAGATTAGCTCCCTTATTCATGCGCTGCCAGTGAAGATCCATAAAAAGCGGCCCTTTTTCTGTGATTAAAAGGGTTTCAAAAAGTCCAAATCCAAATAATGCCAATCTATCATGAGAAAATAATGTTTCGTTGGAAATCATTCTAAGTGTCCTTTCAAAACCCTAAATAGGGCCCTTGCTTTATCAAGCGTCTCATTGTACTCATCTTCAGGTATTGAGTCAGCAACAATGCCGCCCCCTACATGAATATAGGCCTTCCCATCCTTTAATAGAATCGTGCGAATGACAATATTAAAGTCCCATGCTCCATCGAAACCCATATAACCGATGCTTCCGGTGTATATACCTCTCTTGAAGGGTTCTAGCTCTTCAAGAATTTCCATGGACCTAATTTTGGGCGCTCCCGTGATTGATCCGCCTGGAAAAACAGCCTGTAAAATATCACTGGGCTTGAGTCCCTGTAAAAGTTGCCCGGTAATCGTCGAGGCAAGATGCCAAACGGTAGGGTATTTCTCCAGTGTTATTAAATCTGGGACTTTAACGGTTCCAAATTCACAAATACGTCCAAGATCGTTTCGCTCTAAATCAATAATCATGGTTAATTCGGCACGATCCTTTAGACTGTTTTGAAGTTCTAGAGCGAGTCGCTGATCTTCTGAAGGCGAATTTCCACGGGGTCGAGTCCCTTTGATCGGACGAGTTTCGATGAGCCCGTCCGATTTTATTCGTATAAATCGCTCGGGAGAACTACAGAGTATTTGAAAATCCTGGTAGGGCAAAAAAACAGCAAATGGAGCAGGATTTTGTCTATGAAGCTGTGAATACAGATTCCAGGCATCCCCTTCCCAGTCTAAGGAAAAACGTTGGGTAAGATTGGCCTGGTAAATGTCTCCAGCATAGATGTAGTCAATTACGCGTTTTAAGTCAGATATATATTGTTCGCGGGAAACGCTGGGGTCTATTAAGTGGGAATCGGTCGTCGGATTGCCAAGGTCTTCTAGTTCTGAAGGTTTCTCAGATACAAATTTGTAGAGGATTTGCTCTAAGCTTTCGATACGAACATGGGCTAAATCAGCATGACATGTTCCAGTTTCATCGATACCGCAGGCTACAATCCAATACTTCTCACAATGATGATCATACACAACGATTCCATCATACCACGCAAAACGCCATAAAGGTAAGTTTAAGTCATCTTCGGCGCAGTCTGGAAGAGATTCAATAACATTCTTAAGATCATAGCTTAAAAAGCCTACAGCACCACCCGAGAAAGGGAAAGGGGCATGAAGCACTTGATATTTACTACTTGCTTCGTTTAGGAAGTGCAAACTTTCTGTTTTTGGAAGAGGAATCATTTCCTCACGTAAACGGTTTGGCCAAAAAAGGTTAAGCTGATCTGAATACGCTGTTGCCTCTAAAAAAGGGGATGATCCCATATAAGAATAACAGCCAAGTTCCTTGTAATCCTTTCCACTATCTAAGAAAAATGGAGAGGGCTTTTCTTTAAACGCTTGAAATAATAGGTGTGGAGAAACAGGAGCGGAGAGTGGTTTAACGACCCAGGGAGAGGGAGAATTTCGAATTTGCCATTTCTTGGCGTTTTGAAGGGCGTTCTTTAATAGTTGATGTCCTGACTGAGTTAAAATAGCTTCAGGATGAAATTGAATTCCCTCAAGAGGAAGTGCAATGTGACGAATGCCCATAATTTCACCATCGTCTGTCTCGGCAGTAATTAGAAATTCAGCTGGGAGGGAAGAACGTTCTATGATCAAAGAGTGATAACGAGTTACTTCCAAAGGGTTAACTAGGTTACTGAAGACGCCCTGCTGATCATGACGTATGAGCACTGTTTTACCGTGAACTGGTCGGTTCGCTCGGACTATGTTTCCACCAAAAAATTGTCCAATAGCTTGATGCCCGAGGCACACACCCAATATCGGTATTTTTCCTCGAAAGTATTCTATAACGGCTAATGACAAGGGGGCTTCATTCGGGGTACAGGGTCCAGGTGAGATGACGATTAGGTCAGGATGCATTTCATCGATTTCTACTAAAGAACAGGCATCTTGACGTTTGACAATGATGTCCTCTCCAAGCTCCCCAAAATATTGGTAGAGGTTATAGGTGAAAGAATCGTAATTGTCGAGCAAAAAAATCATAAATATTGCCCCTTTATGTTGGGTAGTTTATTTACTGATACATAATAATTGGTTACATTTCAGGAATAGTTGGCAAAAAGAAAAGCTGCTTTATGCAACTTCTATTTTTGTTTTGTATTATGCAGCATTTCATTTAAAGCTTCAAATGCGGGTTGGAGGTTAGGATTATTGATTCCCTGCAATATTATCGTGCGATTGAGGGTAACCTGCCCTACATTAGATCCTTCAACTTCGATTTGAAGAGACTGAACATCAAGGGTATGAACATGCTGATCTACGACAAAGGTCATGCGTTTTGGTTCAGGAAAATTGGCAAGTAGGCTCGTCGTTTTAAGATGGGCTTGATCAGAGGGTTCAAGGGCAATCGAGGTGTGCAAATCACTAAGGACAAACGAAGACTCTATAAGCAACTTCTGCATAATGGCGGTATTCGTATTCCAAGGCAACTTGATGAGTTCAGACTGTGTTTCTCCTGTGGGGGAAACTGATACAATGACGTACGAACCGTCTTGTGTTAAAAAAGGTTTTTCAGAGCATCCGCTAAGGAACAGACTAGACAATAAAATTCCAAGACTGAGTACAAAGGTTGAAATTTTCCGTTTGAACAATGGAGTATCCTTCTTCCTAAGCAAGATTGTCGACATAATTAAATGATCCAACGTAAGCTATTCGCTATAGAATTCTAAAATCCTGCTTTTCGTTGATTCCTTTCATGAAAATGGTGTACAATGGCACCAAGAGAGGGGTCAACATTGTGGGCAAAGATATCGTGGTTTTTGATGTGGAGACAACGGGCTTAGAAGGTGAACAGGATGAAATTGTTGAATTCGCTGCACTTCGAATCCATGATGGAGAGATTCAAGAATCATGTCATTTTCTGATTCGGCCAAATCAACGAATAACAAGTAAGATTATAGCGCTAACCGGTATACAAGAGAAAGATTTCAACGGTTCGTCTCCTCTTTGCGAACACCGCCAAGAGATTTTGGATTTTTTCAAGGATTCAGTGCTTGTTGGTCACCAGACTTCATTTGCCCTCTCAAATTTAGAGAGAAAATTAAACGTTCGTTTTGAGCAGCCCTTATGGGATACGTCTGAATTCTCCCGAATCTTCTTCCCAACCGCGCATCAATATCAATTAGCTTATTTAGCGGAGAAACTTTCATTATCTCCACTGGACGCCTCGGGGCTTCAACGATCGGAAATGAACGTATTGCTGATTTGGAAAATATTGGAATGCTGTAAGAAAAAAGTTCTGGAATTTGATCTTAGCTTCTTTGATCAAGCGCAGAGCTTTCTCGAAGGTTGGGCGGGGAGAGGTTTTATAGATGAATTACATAAAGAAATAACACGTCTCTTTCCTGACCGTCCGATCCGAACGGCTCTTGTGTTGGCACCTATTCAGGAGGGGTTATTTGCCAATGGGCAAACATCGTCGGTACGTATTCCCGATACCATAGATTGGGTTGTTAATAGTTTCTCGCCAGGAGGAATTCTTGAGCAGAGTTTACCTGGTTATGAAAGTCGCAGTGGCCAGGTAAAGATGGCAAAACTAATCGCTGAAGCTCTTACCTCTTCACAACACGTTGTCGTTGAAGCTGGAACAGGGACGGGGAAGTCGTTCGCTTATCTAATTCCAAGCATATGGTCGGCAAAAAATACTGGTCAAAAAGTCGTGGTCGCGACTCATACTATTCCCCTTCAAGAGCAACTTCTAAAAAAGGATATTCCGATACTGGAAACTGTGTTACCGTTTCAATTCCGTGCTTCTGTGTTAAAAGGTAAAGGGAACTATTGTTGTCTAAAGAAATGGCAGGCATGCTTGGTTAATCCCCGAGAAATTTCAGGTATGGACCAAAACCTTGCGATATTAAGTATCCTTGTTTGGTTAAGAGAAACACAAGCAGGGGACATCCAGGAACTCTCAAACGTACCCGGACTCAAGCAAATTTGGTCCAGCTTGGGTGCTGATAATGAAACCTGTTTCCCGGGAAGGTGTTCAGAAGCTGGTGTTTGCTTTTTGTTAAGAGCTCGCAAAAAAGCAGAAGAGGCGGATGTTTTAATAGTAAATCATTCGCTACTTTTCTCCGATCTAAAGACAGATTACAATGTTTTGCCAGAATATCATCAGTTAGTAATAGATGAAGCTCATCAGATTTATCAGACAGCATTGCAACATCTAGGCTCAGATCTTAGTCTAGAAAGTATCGAACGTATTGTCGATAACATAGGTAGACCAACGGGTCCGAATTTTTATGGAACTGTTAAACAACGGTTGGGATCTCTAACACATCTCGTTCCGTCTGTTCCTTGGGATGTATTTACTAAGCGGTTGGAGGGTATTCCTGATAGCTGTCCAACCATTTTGGAACAGGCTGAAGAATTATTTGAGTTGTTATCAATGCTTTTAGGAACGGAGCGTACGTTCCGATTTGTGGAAAGTCATACGACCAAACCGTGGTGGGAAGGTCTAAATGTCCAAATTGAGAATTTGGTGGGACGAATTAAATCGTTGGTCACTATCCTCGAAAGTTTGGGAAGTATACTAATCGGTGAAGACGCAGATGAGGCCGAAGAGTTAAGATACATTTTGGCCGGACATCAGAGGGAGTTAAATGCCCTTGTGGAGACACTGACACAAGTGATCAACCCACATAACCCGAAACAAGTGACGTGGTTGGAACAAAGTTCAAGACTTTATTTAAAAACTTCCCCAATTGAAGTTAGTGATATACTCGAGGAGAAAATCTTTTCTCGTCTGGATGCTGTTGTTTTAACCTCCGCAACGTTGAGCATATCCGATTCATTTGAGCATTTTCTAAATGATATCGGACTCCCTCAAGAGACAATCACTGCACGAGTAGATTCACCCTTTGATTATGAACGCCAGATGCGTTTTTTTGTGGTAAAGAAGGGGACGAATTCCCTGAATTCAGACGAGGAAAAGGCCTTAGAACTTTCAGAGTTTATCGCTGAAGTTGCGGAACGTATGAATGGTCGAACGATGGTTCTTTTCACAGCTCATAAATTACTTCGTGAAACCTACGTCTCGTTAGGTTCCAAATTAGCACGCATTGGTATCGAAACACTTGCACAGGGAGTCCATGGTGAACGAAGCACTCTGTTGGAAGCCTTCAAGAGAAATCCGAAAAGTGTCTTGTTAGGTGCGAATAGTTTTTGGGAGGGCATTGATATTCCAGGAGAAACCCTATCATGTGTCATCTTGATCAAGCTCCCGTTTTGGCCACCTACGTTGCCTTTGATTGAGGCTCGTTCAGAGTTTCTAAAGTCTCAAGGCAGAAATCCCTTTCAGGAACTCTTGTTGCCTGAAGCTGTCATTCGGTTTAAGCAAGGGTTTGGGCGTCTCATTCGTTCCAAGGGGGACCGTGGGGTTGTCATTTTGCTGGATGATCGTATTATACAAAAATATTACGGGCGGTTCTTTTTGAACTCTTTACCGATTCGAACCCACATGCGAGGAGAAAACAACCTCATTCTTCGAAAGCTTGAGGAGTGGAATACCAGAGGTTTGGACGAAGAGCTTTAATAATCGTCATAAAAATGGTAAACTAAAGAAAATCAAGAGGAGGAGGTCAATTTTTAGGTGATACAATATCCCGTTTCTCGTGACGGTTGGTTTTATCTGGCGATATTAACTGTTCTATCAGTTTTTGCTTATTGGATTTGGCCATGGTTTGTAATTTTACCAGGGATCCTGTTCTTGTTTATATTGTTTTTCTTTCGTAACCCCCAGAGAATTATTCCGGCGGATGAACATACGTTAGTTTCTCCGGCTGATGGTGTTGTCATGGATGTGGAAAGGGTCTTTGAAGACCAGTTTCTCGCGACCGAAAGCATACGTATACGTATTTTTTTGAGCGTGTTCAATGTACATGTTAATCGCAGCCCAATGGCAGGCAAGGTTGTATTTCGTGCCTATCGACCGGGAAAAATGATTCCGGCCTTTAAAAGCCATGCTTCAGAGTTGAATGAGAAGAATTATGTGGGTATCCAAAATAACCATCTACAAATTTTAGTGACGCAAATAACTGGATTTATTGCTCGTAGGATTGTATGTTGGATTAATCAAGGAGACAACCTTGCTAAAGGGGAGAGGTTTGGTCTGATCAAGTTTGGTTCATGTGCAGAGCTTTTTGTGCCGACAAATGTGGAGATGATGGTTGGTCCTGGGGATAAGGTGCGTGGGGGAGTAAGTATAATAGGGAGAGTGAGTGTCTAATGAGAGGAAACCCGATTCCTGCTCGCATGATCCCGAGCATCTTTACTTTGGCTAATTTACTTTTTGGTTTTCTAGCCTTGATCTGGGTCATTGAAGGGGATTTCACATTAGCTGCGGCGATGATTTTGATGTCTGTGCTTATGGACAGTTTGGACGGCAAGGTGGCGCGTCGACTTTCAGTAAGCTCAGACTTTGGCAAGGAACTAGATTCTTTGAGTGACTTGGTCTCTTTTGGGGTGGCGCCCGCTATTTTAACGTACCAGGCTATTTTACAGCCTCATCAATTGGGGGCTGTGAGGTATGTTGGTTTAGGGATCGCGGTAGGGTTTGCGTTATGTGGTGCAATCCGCTTGGCGCGTTTCAACATGCTCAACATTACGACTCATTTTGTAGGCGTTCCCATTACCTTTGCTGGCGGCCTAATGGCCTTACTAATGTTCTTGCGAACGATGTTGCCTTGGTATACCTATCCTGTAAGTATGGTGATTTTAGCTTTTTTAATGGTGTCAACGTATAAGGTGCCGAAACTGGGAAAGTAAATCTTATTAATCACCAAAGTATCATCATGAGTCGCGCACTGCAAAAGAGCAGGGAAGAATTACCTTCCCTGCTCTTTTGCATGTGTACGTATAATTCAGTATTCGTGTCTCAACACCGCAGTACTTTCTACCTTAGCGACGCTCTCCCCTCAAACGTCGTGTTTGAGTCATACTTGGGCGTATCAGTTTTTTCTTATCACCCTTGGAACGAATGAGGCATATAGTATGGCACGGGAACTGAATGTTTAGGGGGGACACTTGATGGATAATCAACAAGTTAGTTGGAACAGTGTGGGGTTGCGTATGGTTCAGGGTTTAACGACAACGATCGATGCAGTTCGACAATTAGATGTTCAGGAAGCCTCTTTGGTAATGCGTTTGTTAGGCAAAAGCTGTACTCGCATGATGAAGGATGGGGTAGGCCACCAATTTGGAATTGCTTTGATCGAAACGAGTGGTCAATTGGCAATGAAAGAGTCCTTGGTTTTGGAAGATGTTCTTAAAGTAATTACGGGAATTATTGGTCGACTTTATTTTACGGCAAATACCGAGGAAGAGCGCCAATTTGTCGCTCAACTTGAGGAAGCAGTAAAGAATTACCATATGGCTTAAACAAATTCGAGATTTTGGCTGCATACAATACTACTGAGCGAAGTTTAACAGGTAAAGGAGGAAACGTTCTATATGCGTATTTATTACGTTCGGTTACCTGAGTTTGTACTTAATGTTTTGAGAAAATTTTTTGGATAAAGAGGCATGAAAGACGCTGTTCCCTCCTAGAATGATAGTAGAGACAAGCAAGGGAGGGAAAGTATGCGTCAGAGTCGTTACGTATGGTTACTTGGGATATCACTTTTTTGTCTAATCTCTATAATTGCCTTGAAAACGCCTCAAACAGTGATATCGACAATGGCAGATCCTCAGTATGGGAATTCTACACGGACGACAGTCCAACATTTCTGGAAGCTTATGGATCTCCGCCAAACAGATCTCGCCCGAGATTTATTAAAATTACCAGAGGGATCTTTGGACGAATCAGAGTTCAAAGCTTGGGAAACTAGGTTGAATAAAAATCCCATGCTATCGCTGCAAAAAGTGGAGTTTATGACCTCGGATTTGGGCATTTCTCAAGGAGTGGTTGTACGCGTTTTTTGGACATCACCTGATCAAGGAGTACAGCATGTAACGTTTTCTAATGATCTAATACAGACTGAAAAGGGTTGGCGTATTCAACGAATCAAGCGAATCAACGACCTCTAGTTTAGAGGGGGAAATCACAGTGGAAAGTTACCCCAGGAATAACACGAATGTGCTTTTTGCAAAAATGCAGAAGACAGAAACGGCCCTGCCAATTCGTTTATATGTGGGTGTGATTTACCTAGTCGTTGGGTTAATCTTGTATCTTTGCACCAGCTAAGATTTTGAGAAATTAGCTATATTATTATTACACGGTTCCGCCATACTTGGCGAACTGTGTAATTTTTTTTATCAAGAGTTTTGGACGAACCAACGTTAGTTCGTTCATTGTATAGATTCTTGACTAATCGTTTAAACTGAGGCAAGAATCAATTTTTAGGTGCCTGTCAAAAAATCTATAATAGTTGTGTGAGAAACTTTGGCGTGCGGAATTGCACACTGATGTGTGTGTGAAGTCACACCACACCTGAGGCTACCGTGTTACATTATAAACATAAGAAGGAGGTCATTAAAATGGCTGACGTAAAAAAAGAGGCTCCTGAGTTTGAATGTGATCATTGTGGAACCACCAGTGAACTAACACCTGTACTGACGTATGTCCACCAAGGTGAAGAGAAACATGTATGTACGCATTGTTTACCAATGCTCATTCATGGTTAGGAGGATTACTTATGCGTTTTACACTGGATATGAAATTAAAAGATATAATGTCGTCAAACCCTAAGACTGCGGAAGCTATGCAGGAACTGGGATTACATTGCCTGGGATGTGCGTTCTCTGTTAATGAAACACTAGCCAATGCGGCTCAAATGCATAATCTCGATCCAAATGTTTTACTAGAAAAGGTAAACTCTGTAGAACAGGGAGAAATGTCTTCGGAGGCAGCGGCAAAGGCACAACCAGCCGGGGGCATCTTACAAATGGATAAAAAGACCTATTCGATTGCGCCGCACATTCCGGCAGGAGTAGTAACCCCCGAAATCTTACGTAAGATTGCAGATGTTTCGGAGAAATATCATGCCCAAGCAATCAAAGTGACATCTGCTCAGCGAATTGCCATCGTTGGATTACAACCACAAGACGTTCCGAAGATTTGGGAAGATCTGGGCATGGATCCTGGGCATGCGATTGGATTGTGTGTACGTAGTGTGAAAGTTTGCCCAGGTGACACATTTTGTAAGAGAGGATTGCAAGAAACGTTAGCATTAGGTATGGAAATCGACAAACGCTATCATGGGATGCAATTACCTTCGAAATTTAAGATTGGGGTCGCAGGTTGTCCAAATAAATGTACTGACGCTGCATCCGTCGACTTAGGTTTGATGGGTACTAGCAAGGGATATCATCTGTATGTTGGTGGAAATGGTGGAGTCAAGCCTAGGCAAGGGAATATCCTTTTAGAAAATCTTCAAAAGGAACAAGTCTTACCCGTGATTGATGCTGTAGTTTCCTACTACAAAGAAAACGCAAAACCCCAAGAACGGCTTGGACGTCTTATCGATCGAATTGGAATAGAAGGACTTCATGAATTTGCGGAAAAAGCAATACATTAAGACAGTAAAAAGCGGATGATTAATCATCCGCTTTTTACTGTCTTATAACGGCTAATACTTAACCATTAACATGAATGGCATCCACGGGGCATCCATCGGCAGCATCTTTGGCCGCTGCCTCAACATCACTAGGAATTGGGTTTGTATAGGCTACTGCCAACCCGTCATCCTCCATTTTAAAGACCTCAGGACAGAATTCTGGGCAGGCTCCGCATCCAATGCAAGTATCTTTGTCAACAGCAGCAATCATTTTGTACCCTCCTTTACTAATCTAAGATTATTCTCCCCTTGTCAAAGCCAACTATTCACGATAAGTTTATCATAAGAGTGATTTCTTTAAAGTTTAAGAGATAATAATGTAATGAACGGAATAGGAGCGGTGATCTATGTCTTTGGAAAAGCGGATTCGTTTAGCTGAGAGAAGGGACTTACAGCGACTAAATGAGATTTACAATTGGGCAGTTCTTAATACGGTAGCTACATTTGATCTGGAGGAACGTTCATCGGAACAAAGCGAACAATGGTTTGTTTCTCATCAGAATCCTTTTTATCCCTTATACGTTGTTGAGACTGCAGGAAATGTGTCTGGGTGGGGGAGTTTATCCCCTTTTCATCCGAGAGCGGCTTATCGTCTGACTGGAGAATTCTCCATTTACCTGTCACCAGAATATCAGGGAGAGGGGATCGGGAGCTTTCTTTTGCAGCATCTTTGTCAATGTGCAGAGGCGCTTGGATATCACTCCTTAATTGGCCTGATCACAGCGACAAATTCTGCTAGCCTTGGACTAGCACAAAAACATGGTTTTTTACGGGTGGGACATTATCACGAAGTGGGTCAGAAATTTGGAAAATGGCTAGATGTCATTGCGGTACAAAGAACAATCTTAGAAAATTAATCAGGAAACTGTTAATTTTTAATTATTATTCCCTAATCATTCAAAAAACTATTACATAATTTCACAATACTATCTTTTAAAATCTCTTTATCGGACGGATATGTTCTGATTAAACTCGATCATGTTCTCGTTGATTCGCAGTTTTCGTGTTGCCTTGTGATAAAGTGGAAAATAAAGGTACAAATTGCGTTAAAAATTAAATCCCAATAATATCCATAAATCCTTTGCTCATGAGCTTTTCAAGATAATTTAGCCACTTCTCACTGTTGCCTTATTATTTGCGATTTCGACATAGTCCTTAACGTATAATAAGAATACCGGCGAGATACAAACAATTAATAAGGCACAAAGTGTGAACCGGAATACAGTTGAGGCGGGATGAAGGCAAAATGGAAAAGAAAATTAAGATAGTTATTGCGGACGACAACCGTAATTTATGTCAAATGCTACAGAATTATCTCCAAGGTCAAGAAGATTTAATAATAGTGGGAGTTGCTAATAATGGGTTAGAAACTTGGGAACTCATTCAAACTCAGGAGCCAGACTTGATTATTCTTGACTTAGTGATGCCAAATTTGGATGGTTTAGGGGTATTGGAGCGAATTAATGCTCGGACATCGGCGACACGTCCCAAAATTATTATGTTGACGGCATTTGGACAGGAATCTCTCACACATCAAGCAATGGTACTCGGTGTTGACTATTTTATTCTAAAACCTTTCGACTTGGATATTCTCAGCAAACGAATTCGTTCTTTAACGCAGGATATACCGTCGTCAGCACCCGCTCAGTTTTCTTCCACTGCCCCAATGGTAACGACAGTGGGGAATGGGCTCAATCTTTGCGTTGAAGTGACGACGATGATGCATCAAATTGGAATTCCCGCACATGTAAAAGGATATCAATATATCCGAGACGCAATATTGATGGTAGTAGAAGATGTATCGTTGTTAGGAGCAGTAACTAAAGAACTTTACCCTGGCATCGCCAAGAAATTTGATACTGCACCCAGTAGGGTAGAACGCGGAATTCGTCATGCAATCGAGCTGGCATGGGAACGAGGACATACAGATACACTTAAACGAATTTTCGGATATTCTATGAATATTGAACGACAAAAACCCACGAACTCAGAATTTATAGCACTTCTTGCCGATAAATTGCGAGTGATGAGTAAAGTGAGTTAAGCAGTGATACTAAGGGATTCGGCGTTTTAAAGTGCTATAAACTTTTAAAAATAGACATGAAAATTGGCTTTTGTGCAATAAACTATGTACATTCAAAGCAACAAACTTTTGTTCGCTAAATACTTTCCTTCATACTTTATGGGTATGATAGGGGAGAAGATTATTATGAAGTATCAATTTTGACCCGAGAATTGAAGAGTTTATGCTGTAAACTGCTAAAAGGATTTGAACGCATCAAACCTATGATCAGTGAGCAACAGATTAATCCAATTTTAAATTCCTTTGACAAAACTAAATTTAACGATTATAGGTACTATATATCATGACTTTGCTTTTTCTAGAAACAGGCCGCCGAATTTCAGAGTGTTTGGAGATTAAAGTCGATGACTTGAATTTAAGCAATCAAGTGATCATATTACGATATACGAAAAACAAAAAGGAACGTCTCGTTTTCTTTTCTACTAAATTTAAAAAGAATTGAAACACGGATTCAATATAAAATTGCTACATGACGAACGAATTGCTTTTCCCGTAAAATAGAGGGAATTTATTACTACCTAATCTCTATGAAAGGACATTAAGGAAAATTGGCAAGAAGTTAGCCATCGATTTATACCCTCATTGCCTTCGTGCCAATTTTGCTATGTATTACCTTCTGAATGGTGGAAATATCTATACCCTCTCTCGAATCTTGGGTCATTCAAGTTTAGAAGTCACAAAGGTTTATCTTCAACTGGATGAGCAAACTTTTTCCCTAACAATATCAAAAATTCAGTCCTTTGAATGGCTTCCATCTTAAAAAATAGAATTAACCCTCACGGTGTTAATAAGACACAAGTGAGGGTTTTGTTTATTTAAAGTGAATCGGATCACAGAAATCAGTAAATAACTTTCTTATAAACCTGAATAATTAATGACTCTGGTGCTATGTAAAGGGGAAAGCCTTTATAATGCTACGTTTTATTGAACAGCACACGGTGAGTGTATTTGTCCATAAATCATACCTATTTAACCCAATAACAATCGCAAGAATTGATTGTTTACTTAATCTGAAAAATAAGATTATTAGCACCTTGACCCCCTCAAAATTGAAAAGGATCGCGTACTTATTCTATATTGGGCTATGAAATAATTAATAATACATATACGAAGAGGGGGTGTAAAAATGGCTAGGATTCTTGTAGTAGATGATCAATTTGGTTTGCGGCGACTGCTCTTTGAAGTATTCAGAGAGGATCAACATGAGGTCCAAATGGCAGAGAACGGAGCGGAAGCACTTAGGTTATTTATCTCCTTTGAGCCTGATCTCATATTGATGGATATGAAAATGCCAGGAATGAACGGGATAGAAACATTAATACAAATTCGTGCCTTAAACTGTCGAGCGTCTGTGATTATGATGACAGCCTATGGAGATCCTAAGAATATGGAGAAAGCAAAAAACCTCGGGATTCTCTGTTATATTACTAAGCCATTTGACCTGTTTGAGCTGAGAGAACTGGTGAGTAAGGTATTAAATAATTCTGGATCATTACATAAAAGCAAGAGTCTAGGGGTTATGACTAAATAAGGTGCACATGCGATGCGGTCTTAAGTGGTTATTATCAAGGGTTTTATCAGATACAATCTGTGTGTTGATTAGATGATTCATTTTGTGCCCAACACCTTTGAAGTGTAGGGCGTTTTCCGAGAAAATTATTGAGTCATTTTTAAGCAATGACTATCCGAGAAGCGAAGATACAAATGCCATCGAAGAAACAAAAAACAGATTGAAGTTTTTCAAACATAGAATCGGAGATAGCAATGCTTATAAAAATTTTTATGAGATGAGTTAGTTTCATAATTTGAATCCATTGGTATCACAGATGAGTAAAGTGAGTTAAGAAATATATGACATAGCTGACATAGCTGACATAGCTGACATAGTTCTCTCATGATTAGTAACCTCTCAGAATGCAGAAATAGCTTTCTGAGGGGTTTGGTATGTCATAAAGTTAATGTTTTTCAGTTTAGAAAAGGAGCACAATATGCTTGTATAGGTTCGTCCTTAAGTGAGCAAATTAAAGGGACGGTGAAAAAGAGGCTTAAAAGATCACTGGTAAGTTGTTGTAGATTGTATTCTTTATTAAAAAAACAATTAAAATAATATTTTGTATAACAAGAAGGAGGAATGAAAGAGTTTGCCGAATACTACAACCAAACATACTTTTAAAAGTATGTAAAGAGAAAGGAATGAGCACATGTTTAGAAAGAACAAACTAGGAGTGATGATCCTGGCAGCTACATTGATGTTAAGCATTACTGTAACTGGCTGTGGAACAGGAGGAAGCGCAACCCCCACTCCCGCTAAAGAAATGAAAACGAGTTATAATTCTGGGGCTGAGCCAAAAACATTAGATCCTCAAATGTCCAATGGTATTCCGGAAGCAATCGACGAAATGAACTTGTTTGAAGGTCTAACACGTTTAGACAAGAACAACGTTGCTCAACCTGCAATTGCGGAGAAAATCGACGTATCGTCAGATGGTTTGAAATATACGTTCCATTTGCGTGACTCCAAATTTAGTAATGGGGATCCTCTAACAGCGGAAGATTTCAAATTTTCATGGATGCATGCTATGGATCCTGCCAGTGCCGCAGAATATGCCTACCAGGTAGCCGACTATATTAAGGGGGGTGCTGCCTACAACGCCAAAACAGGAAAGGCGGAAGATGTTGGCATTAAAGTCATTGACCCCAAGACATTAGAAGTAACCTTGGAAAACCCTACCCCGTACTTCATGGCTTTAACGGCATTCCCAACGTATTATCCAGTTGATAAAAAGGTAGTTGAAGCGAATAAGGATTGGAACCTTAAAGCGGAGACGTTCGTCTCTAACGGGCCCTTTAAAATGAAATCATGGGCTCATAATGACAAAATTGTCTTAGTAAAGAACGATAATTACTGGGATGCAAAATCGGTTAAACTTACAGAACTTACGCTTAGCCTGATTGAAGATCGTAAAGCTGCTCTGACTGCCTATGAAGCTGGTCAAATCGATGGTGTGGACAACGGAGTTCCTGCAGACGATGTTGACCGCCTGGTGAAGTCTGGAGATTTAAAAGTTGAACCGCAAATTGGCACCTATTACTATCGTTTTAATGTTACTAAGAAGCCTTATGACGATCCTAGAGTCCGCCAAGCCTTGGCAATGGCGATTGATCGTAAGAAAATTGTTGATACGGTACAAAAAACAGGTGAAAAGAGCGCGTTTGCCTTTACTCCTTATGGTATCAATGATGCTGACACCAGTAAACAATTTCGTGATGTTGGCGGGGATTATTTCAAAGAAGATCTATCCAAAGCTAAGCAGCTCTTAGCTGATGCTGGGTTCCCAGATGGAAAAGGGTTCCCAGAAATCAAAATTCTATTTAACTCCGATCCCAATCATGAAAAAATTGCAACCATTATCCAAGATATGTGGAGCAAAAATCTCGGAATTAAAGCTACCCTTCGCCCAGAGGAATGGAAAGTTTATCAGGAATCTGAACAAAAACTCAATTATGACGTAGCTCGTGCTGCATGGGTTGGCGACTATTTGGATCCAATGACTTTCTTAGATATGTTTGTCAAAAATGGTGGCAACAACCAAACTGGGTGGGCTAATCCACAATATGATAGTCTTATTGCTGCTGCTAAGAAAAATGCTGATTCCAAGACTCGTATGCAACAATTACATGATGCAGAAAAGATCCTAATGACTGAAATGCCTGTAATGCCAATTAATTTCTATTTAAGCAAATACACTGCTAAATCATATGTCAAAGGTGTCATTCACTCTCCCCTTGGTATGGTAGACTTTAAAACAGCAACTGTAGAGAAATAAGACAAACTAAGGATGCCCTACGAAAATACCGGTAATAGAGGCGGCCGTTGAGTCCTCCTCTATTACCGGTATTTGGCATTTAGAACTAATAATCCATTTTGCCTATTTTTTTACAGTGGACAGAAACATGTCTAACAATTAAAATAAGACTGTCATATAAGGGGGGGATGAAAATTGGTAAAATACTTAATTCAACGTATAGCCTCAGCTTTTTTGGTGCTTTTTCTAGTTATTAGCCTGACGTTCGTTTTAATGCATGCAATTCCCGGGGGCCCTTTCTCATCCGAGAAGGTCTTACCAGATGCGGTTAAGGCTAATATTGAAGAACGATATCATCTTAATGATCCGCTCTCAAAGCAGTACGTAGATTACCTAGTTAATATTTCTCATTTCAATTTGGGTCCGACGTTTCGTTATGCTGGAAGAACCGTTAATGATCTCATTAAGGACGGCATGCCGAAAACAGCGGCAGTCGGACTATTGGCGACTATATTTGGCATTGGAGGAGGCCTCATTTTAGGAACGATAGCAGCCTTAGGTCAGAATAAAACCCCTGATATTATAGCAACTGTGTTTTCTACAATCGGCATCTCAGTACCGAGTTTCGTCCTTGCAACGTTGTTTCAATATTATTTAGGTTTTAAAACCGGTTGGTTTCCCCCGGTAGGCTGGGGTGAATTGAAACAGCTTGTGCTTCCTTCACTCGCCTTAAGTGCCTACCCCATTGCCCAAGTAACACGTTTGATGCGGACAAGCATGTTGGATGTTTTAAGTCAAGATTATATCCGCACTGCTCGTGCCAAAGGTTTATCCGGTTATCTAATTATTACACGACATGCCATGCGCAATGCGCTTTTGCCAGTTATTACGTATTTAGGGCCGTTCTTTGCCTATATTCTAACTGGCAATTTCGTGGTTGAATATGTCTTTAACATACCGGGTATTGGTCAGTTCTTCGTAACCGGTATCAATAATCGTGATTATCCCACAATCATGGGGATTACTATTCTCTTTTGCACACTCTTAGTGGTATTCAATTTGCTGGTGGATATTGCCTATACGTTGGTAGATCCGCGAATCAAACTGACCACGCAGAAGGGGGCGTAATCATGAGCTTATCACCAAGTATGTTTGAACCCGTGAAATCTCAAATTTCTTCGGATGCTATCGCTCGTCCAAGTACGACCCTTTGGCAAGATGCGTGGCGACGTTTTAAGAAAAATTATCTTGCAATGATCGGTCTGGTAGTTCTTGGCCTCCTCGTGCTTTTTTCATTCGGTGGACCATTTTTTTCACAGTTTAATTTCTTTACAAATGACCTCGATAATCTTTTTGCCTCTCCTTCGTGGATCCATCCTTTTGGTACAGATGATCTAGGCAGGGATATAATGACACGGATTATGTATGGGGGAAGAATTTCCTTGGAAATTGGTTTAGTATCAGTCATGATTAATCTGGTACTAGGTGTTTTTTACGGCGGAATTTCTGGTTATTTTGGCGGTAGAGTTGACAACATTATGATGCGTATCATTGATATCATTTATAGTGTCCCAGACTTGCTCTACGTCATATTACTTATGGTAGTTTTGGGGCAAGGCGGCTTGATTAATATCATGATCGTCTTAGGTATTGTTAACTGGATGGCGATGGCTAGAATTGTTCGAGGCCAAATTCTAGCATTGCGTGAACAGGAATATGTTTTGGCTGCCCGTACGCTCGGTGCAAATACCAAGCGTCTGTTGTTAAAACACCTCATCCCGAATACGATTGGTCCAATTATCGTAACAGTTGCTTTGCAAATTCCTGCAGCCATCTTTATGGAGGCATTCCTTAGCTTTATCGGAATAGGTATAATGCCTCCTTTAGCGAGCTGGGGTTCTATGGCGTCTGCGGGTAGGTTAAGTATTCCAGCACATCCCAACGCCTTACTGTTTCCTTCGCTGGCTATTGCCATCACAATGTTAGCTTTTAACTTTGTCGGAGACGGCCTAAGGGACGCCTTTGACCCTAAAATGCGAAAGTAGAGGAGGATGAGATATGGGACATTTGCTAGAAGTAAAAGACTTATGTACCTCCTTCTTTACCTATGCTGGTGAAGTTAAGGCTGTGGATGGTGTAAGCTTCTACTTAGACCAAGGAGAGGCTATAGGTATTGTAGGAGAATCTGGCTGTGGTAAGAGTATTACTGTCCAATCCATAATGCGTTTAATTCCTAACCCTCCCGGTAAAATTATTGGGGGCAGTGTTAATTTTATAGGAGTGGACCTATTAAAGAAAAGTGAGAAACAAATGGAGTCTATCCGTGGAAAAGACATTAGTATGATTTTCCAGGATCCTATGACCTCCCTGAATCCAGTGCTCACGGTTGGGTTACAACTGACGGAGGTTCTTAAACGACATGAAGGGTTAACTGGTAAGGTAGCAAAAGATCGTGCAGTTGAGCTTTTAGAACTCGTGGGAATATCAAATCCCGAAAGCCGTTTAAAACAGTATCCTCATCAGTTTTCCGGTGGTATGCGTCAACGGGTTATGATTGCTCTGGCCTTGGCTTGTAACCCCAAATTGCTCATTGCAGATGAGCCCACGACCGCTTTGGACGTGACGATCCAGGCTCAGATTTTAGAGTTGATGCAAGACCTTAAGAGTAAGATTAATACCTCTATTATCATGATTACCCATGATTTAGGGGTTGTAGCTGGGCTTTGCAGCAGGGTAATTGTTATGTACGGCGGAAAAATAGTTGAAAGTGGCAGCACAAATGATATTTACTATAATCCAAAACATCCCTATACTTGGGGCCTTTTAAAATCAGTCCCTCGCTTGGATGCAGATAAGAACACAAAACTTATCCCTATCCCAGGAACACCTATCGATCTTCTTAATTCTCCAAAAGGATGTAGATTTGCACCTCGTTGTTCTCACTGTATGCGGATTTGCACAGAACAAACACCAGAATATACTCAACTCGGCGAAGGTCACCAAGTGGCTTGTTGGCTACAACATCCTCAGGCTCCTAAAGTAGCTGAGCTGGAAGGGAGAGTGTAGACCATGTCAGTACGTGAAGAATATATCTTAGAAATCAATAATTTGGTCAAACACTTCCCCTTAGATGGCGGTTTGTTTTCCAAGAAACAACAAGTAGTACAGGCTGTTAATGGAATTAGCTTCAAGGTAAAAAGAGGGGAAACCCTAGGGATAGTTGGGGAAAGTGGCTGTGGTAAATCAACGGCCGGAAGGTCAATTATTCGCCTTTATGAACCTACTGCTGGTCAAATCATCTTTGAAGGTAAGGACGTGACTAAGGCTAAAGGGAATGACTTGATGGAGCTTCGTCGCAATATGCAAATGATTTTTCAAGATCCCTATGCTTCGCTAAATCCTCGAATGACTGTGGGGGATATTGTGGCGGAAGCCTTGGATATTCATAAATTAGCTAAAGGGCAGCAACGCACAAATCGGATTTTTGAATTGCTTAAAATTGTAGGGTTAAATCCAGAACATGCCAACCGGTTCCCCCATGAGTTTTCGGGAGGACAACGGCAGAGAATAGGTATTGCTAGAGCTCTGGCAGTTAACCCAAGTTTGATAATTTGCGATGAGCCTATCTCTGCGCTGGATGTATCTATCCAGGCTCAAGTTGTAAATATGTTAGAGGAATTACAAGAAAAGTTGGGGTTAACATATTTGTTTATTGCTCATGACTTATCAATGGTTAAGTATATTTCGCACCGCATTGCGGTCATGTATTTGGGTCGAATTGTTGAGCTTACTAGCAGTAACGATCTTTATATAAATCCAATGCATCCGTATACTCAAGGATTGCTAAGTGCTATTCCTATTCCTGATCCAATTGTAGAAGGAAAACGACAGCGCATTGTACCTACTGGAAGTGTGCCGAGTCCGATCGACCCTCCTTCGGGTTGTTATTTCCGTACCCGATGTCCACATGCTATAGCGGTTTGTGCTGAGGAAGCGCCAGTCTTAAAAGATATGGGTAATAATCACTTAGTTGCGTGTCACCTAGTTTAGGATGAGATATCTATTTCCGAGAAAGATGTCGGCTACGCTCCCGATAAAATGGGTGAGCATAGTCGACGTCTTTCTTTATATGGCTGTGTGTGTTTGCTATATGTAGACAAGAAATGTTACAATTATTTTTGTTAAATAGGTTCCTGATCTAAAGCACTGCCGTCCATTTGATCATTCGACCCTAGGACTTCCTAGGCAGCGTCTATGTTTACTTAAGTTATTTCGCTAACTTGCTTTCTTAGCGATGGAGCTTTTTACATTTAAATTATGAATGAGAATGTGGCAAAATAACGTGATGGGGGAGTTAGATGAAAGGTAAGCTCATTATCATCGAGGCGGGTGATGGAAGTGGAAAGGCTACGCAGACTGAGGAATTATACCGAAGATTAGTATTAGAAAAGTTTCTTGTAAAGAAGATAGAGTTTCCGAATTATACAAGTGAATCTGCCGCTTTAGTTAAGATGTATCTTAAGGGGGAATTTGGTACTAGCCCAGATGAGATAAGTCCGTATGTCGCATCTACATTTTATACTGTAGATCGCTACGCTTCTTTTAAGAAAGAATGGGAAGAGTTTTATAATAGCGGTGGCATTATACTCAGCGATCGCTATACAACCTCTAATATGGTTCATCAAGCTGCAAAAATAGCGGATGAAGCTGAAAGAAATAAATACTTAGACTGGTTATATGATTTTGAATATCGTAAGTTTAGGTTGCCTATTCCAGATTGTGTAATTTTTCTTGACATGCCTCCAGAGGTTAGTTTTGGTCTTATCTCTAAGAGGGCTAATAAATCTTCTGATATTCAGAGAGATATTCATGAGGCTGATGAACAATATCTTATCAAATCGTACAATAACGCAAATTGGATTGCGAGTAAGTATCATTGGCATAAAGTAGAGTGTGTAAGTAATAGCCGCCTTAAAACGATCCAGGAAATTCATGATGAAGTTTACAGGCTGGTCAGTGCCGAGTTGTTAAGGCCGCAAGAATATTAAATTGATTTAACGGGAGTCCTATTGAGGGGTACTCCCGTTTTTAAATATTATAAACATGGTAAGAAACGTGATATCATTATGACGTATTCACAAGCTATTAAATTACCATTGACGAAAAGATACTTAAATTGTAGAATTGTACGTACTGTGGGTATCGTGAAAGAAAAAGTGTCTAGCCTCTATACAGGCAGATTATATATTGGGGCAGAAGCTTATTGATGAGGGGGAAAAGTGATGAGTCAAGAACTCTTACTTCAAGTAAAGGATCTTAGAACTCACTTCTACACAGAAGCTGGCGTTGTAAAGGCGGTCGACGGAGTTAATCTCGAGATCAATAAAGGGGAAACTCTCGGTGTTGTAGGAGAATCTGGGTCAGGAAAAAGTATTACAGCCATGTCGATTATGCGTCTCATTCCTGTACCTCCCGGGAAAATTGTAAGCGGGGAAATAATCTTTAATGGTAAAGATCTGCTCAAAACGTCAGAATCTGAAATGATGAAGATCCGCGGTAATGAAATTGCTATGATTTTTCAGGATCCGATGACTTCCTTGAATCCCGTGCTTACGGTTGGGGATCAAATCATGGAAGCTATAGTACTTCATCAGAATGTCGGACGCTCAGAGGCTAAGAAAAAGGCCATTGAGATGTTGAAAAAGGTAGGTATTCCTGAGGCTGAAAGTCGCGTCAAGAATTACCCCCACCAATTTAGTGGTGGTATGAGGCAACGTGTCATGATCGCCATGGCTTTGTCATGCAATCCGAAACTACTCGTGGCTGACGAGCCAACCACTGCACTTGATGTGACGATACAAGCACAGATTTTAGACTTAATGAACAACCTGAAAAAGGATTTTGGTACGGCAATAATGTTGATTACCCACGATCTAGGGGTTGTCGCTGAATTATGTCAAAAGGTTTTAGTTATGTATGCTGGAAACACGGTTGAATACACGGACGCTAAGTCATTGTTTGCAATGCCCAAACATCCGTATACTTGGGGTTTGCTAGGGTCGTTACCTAAACTTGAAGAGTCTGAAAAACAACGTCTAGAACCGATTGAAGGGCAGCCACCTGATTTGCGCCATTTACCACAGGGCTGTAATTTCGCACCGCGGTGTAAACACAAGAAGCCCCTTTGCGAACAGCAAAAACCAGCCCTGCATGAGATTGAACCTGGCCATTTCGTCAGTTGCCTCTTATATGGAGAAGGGGGTAACAGGAATGACTGAAACTAAAAGCAAGACGGAAACGTTATTAAAAGTAGAAAATCTGCAAAAGTATTTCCCGATTCGAAAGGGAATTGTTGTTCAAAAGCACGTAGGGGATGTTAAAGCTGTTGATCGGGTATCCTTCGATATTCGACGTGGGGAGACGCTCGGCATGGTTGGGGAAAGTGGGTGTGGAAAATCAACGATTGGTCGAACGATCTTAAGATTACTTGAACCAACTGCTGGAAAAGTAATCTTTGAAGGAAAGGTTCTTAATGATCTGTCTGGTGAAGAAATGCGCAAAATGCGTAGTCAAATGCAAATGATTTTCCAAGACCCCTATGCCTCTTTGAATCCTCGAATGAGGGTCGGGGACATCATTGGAGAACCCATTCTGATCCATGGGACTTCCAATCGTGCTGAACGTGAGAAAAGGGTTCGTAAACTTTTAGATGTTGTTGGCTTAAGTCCTTACCATGGAGCACGCTACCCGCACGAATTCTCGGGTGGCCAACGTCAACGGATTGGAATTGCCAGGGCCTTGTCTGTTAACCCAAAGCTCATAGTTTGCGATGAACCTGTGTCTGCCTTGGACGTGTCGATCCAAGCTCAGGTTATTAACTTATTGGAAGATTTGCAGCGTGAGTTTGATTTGACATATCTATTTATTGCTCATGATTTATCAGTAGTTAAACATATAAGTAATCGGATTGTGGTTATGTACTTGGGTAAAATGGTAGAACTCACAGATTCTGATGAACTTTACAATAATCCACAACATCCTTATACGATAGCACTGTTATCAGCAATCCCAGTTCCGGATCCGACGGTTAAGAAAGATCGCATTATCCTGAAGGGGGATGTTCCAAGCCCAGTTAATCCCCCTTCAGGTTGCCGTTTTCATACTCGTTGCCCAAAAGCGCAAGGGATTTGCAAGGAGCAGGATCCAGAGTTTAGAGATATAGGTGCTGGTCATTTCGTGGCCTGTCACTTGGTAAAGTAATCTAAAGTAATATAATATAAGAGGATTGGTAAATAGGCTTTACCAATCCTCTTATATTATATTACTTTAGATTATACCCATAAAAAAGCAATTTCCAAGATTGTGTTTGTACTCAAGTTTGTGTAATGCGTGAGTGATTTTATAACAATAAAAACCACAACATAGTGTGGTTTAAAACTTCGTTATGGTGCGCCCGGCGGGATTTGAACCTGCGACCTCCGGCTTCGGAAACCGTCACTCTATCCACTGAGCTACGAGCGCATATCTTATTAAGAACACTTCAATACTTTACTCAAAAAAGTCAACTTTGTCAAGCTTTATCCTCCGACGCCATCCACCACCCTTCATTCTGGCTAGTAAGATTAACGAAACTAAGTCCATAAAGTTGTCTCTTTGATATCTCTGCAGTATAATTCAACAAGGATAACCAACCGACATAATAATTTTGAACGGGGGATTTTATTGCGCTGGAGACGTTTTCGTGAATATTTTACGTGGCAATTACTGAAGCATTTTATGGGGATTATTATAGGTGCTACTATCGTGAGCACTAGTATTAATACTCTAATTATTCCGAATCAAATCGCTGATGGCGGGGTCACAGGAATCGCTATTATTTTGCATTATTTATTTCATTGGCCAGTGAGTTGGGCTGTCTTTCTGTTGAACCTACCGCTCTTTATCTTGGGACTTCGATTGGTAGGACGAAATTTCTTAATTCTAAGTGTCGTTGGTGTTGGCGTGCTCTCAGCCACCCTTACCCTAACAACGCATCTTCCGGTTTTGACCCATGATACGTTACTGGCGGCAATATCTGGAGGGGTCTTGTCAGGAATTGGCATGGGTATTATTTTTCGTTCTAGGGGTTCGCTTGGTGGCACAGATATTTTAGCTGTCTTGTTTGCTAGAACAACTCCTTTCAGTGTAGGACAAATATTATTGGGAATTGACGGGATTATTTTTCTAGTGGTTGCCGTTTTGTTTCGACCTGAAATGGCTATGTACGCCATGATTTATATGTTTATTGCTACCCGTGTTGTAGATCTTGTACAGGAAGGTCTTAGTCACTCGAAGTCAGTTATGGTGGTTACCACCCAGCCCCAGGGAATTGCTGAGGAGATTATGGCAAAGCTTGAAAGAGGGGTTACACTTTTTCAAGCAACCGGGGCTTTCTCGGGTGAGGCTAAACAAGTTGTTTATTGCGTCATAAACCGTACGGAGCTGTCCCAATTCAAAGAAATTGTTCGTGATCAAGATCCTAAGGCCTTTGTTGCTATTTCTGAGGTGCCAGAAGTGGTGGGAGAAGGATTCTCATCCTGGAAAGGTCATTGAAAAACTCCTAATCACATCAAAAAGGAAGAGGCTGACTTTAGGCCAGATGCTTTTGGGGAAAATGCTTCTAGAGCCAACGGGAACGAGGGATAGAATTGTCAAAACGGAGCAAGCTCAGTCAAAAAAGACGTAGGAAGATTACACTTTTGATCTTATCATCAATTATTTTAATCCTTGCCGCGGGACCATTCATCTTGCGCATGGGGAGTTTGTATCAAGCAGAAAGTGTCTATGATGTGCAGACGGTAAAAGAGGAATTACAATGGTTGGAAGTGCATGCAGGTATATTAAACAAACTTGGAATGGTCAGGGATACGGAATTATGGCTTGCACTCAACCTTGGAAAGCAGGATTTAGAGTCTAGACTGGTATATGAAGACGAAAAGCATCGCTTTTGGTTGTTTTTGCTCAAATTGCAAGAGGGAAAAACGACAGAAGCTCAAAAAATTATAGATTCGCTAGGTAATACACCACTAAGTTACTTGGAGCAAGCGTTAATGTCATTGTCTAAGGGAGATGCAGTTGAATCCCGCCGTTTATTGACAAAGACAGACGTGAAATGGGAAACACTACGACGCCAGGAGCAGACTCTAAGGCATTTGACACTGGCTCAAGCGGCAATGATCACGGGTGATTATCAGTCAACACAGCTTGAGCTTGAAATGGCGCAAAGCATGGAACCCAATAACCCAGCTTGCCTTTCGGTATCCTTTGATTTAGCCATCGGGGAAGGGAAATGGGCAAAAGCGATAGAATTAAGTCATTCTATCGCTAGTCAATCTTGGCGGCCAAAGAATGTTTTGTTTGAAACGCAAAAAGCTATTCTTGCGATTCATGAAGGTAACATTAAGGAGTTGTCAGATAGCCTAGTCTCTCTCAAAGAATTTCCTCGAGGAGAGGCCTATATCAATTATGTGAACGGAATACAAGCTCTAAAGAAAGGTCAGTTAGAAGAGGGTAAAAGTTCCCTTGATCGTGCACTAAAAGGTGGGTTTGACGGAGGAATAAAAGCGGATGCTCAAAAAGCACTGGAGCAGATCAAAGAACGACAAAATGCGGATAATGGCTTACGTGCGCTTGCGGCCGCGAACGTTGAATAGTTGTTGGTTATTGAGCAGGGGCGAGAGGCTTTTCAGTTAGGTTACTTTCAGGTGGCCATGTACTACTTGCCTGAGAGAGTAATTGTCCGACCGGAATTAGGGTGTGTCCCTTGGTTTTAAGGTTTTGAATGACGGTGGGCAAGGCCTGAACGGTATCTGGGGCTGAATCAGACGCGTGAAACAAAATTATGTCTCCAGATTTTGCACCACCACCGGAGCGGATACCGTTAATTACATTATTTATGACAGCACTAGAGCCTGGTCTTTTCCAGTCGAGAGAATCCACACTCCATTGGATGACACGGTAACCGAGCTTATTAGCTGTGGCGATAACCTTATTATCATAAGCCCCATTGGGTGCACGGATTAACCTTACTTTCTGACCTGTGATTTTTTCGAGGACTTGTTGGGCAGTGGAGATTTCGTGCTCTATTTCGCTTGCCGCCAAAGTATTGAGATCGATATGACGGTTTCCGTGCGATCCAATTTCATGCCCTTCAGTCACCATTCTTTGCACCAAAGTTTGATGTTTGTCTGCCCAAGGACTCGAGAGGAAAAATGTGGCATGAATCCCTTCCTTCTTAAGAATATCCAGTATGGGTTCTGCGGTCTTTTCTCCCCAACTGATATCAAAGGTCAGTCCGATTGCTTGCGTATTGACGGTAGCAGAGTAAATTGGTTTTAATTTTCCAGAAAATACAGAGGTAACATTTTCACGGTAAGCAATTAAAACGAACAACAGGATTCCCCAGAGGGCAATATTACGCCATGATGGACGTTTGAAAATAATAATTCGCATTTGGCATTCCTCCTTGAATAAAAGATATTCGATCAATTGCTAGATCATGAAAGTAAAACAAAAAAACGCCTCTTTTAAGGCGTTGAATTAAATCGTGATTATATCGACTTGATTTGGTAAGAAAATTGCATTTATTAAGTCGGTTCGTACCTCATAGGGATACGAGAAGAGGTATTTGGGAAATTTACTAACGAGAAGTGAAGCGTTTTCCCATCACTAACTGAAACAAATCAATTTTAAATAGTAATTTTAGGAAAAAATGCAGAACAATAAAAGAGACACCGACAAATACGATGAAGCGAATCAAAAAGAAGGCAATGGCAAACACCCACGTGAAAACTTTACCTAAGACTAAGGCAGAGAGATACAGACCCAGAACGAGTATGAGAAGTTTGAGCGCAACCATCCAATAACTTGAAGATTGGGTTGGACGATAAGTATTCAAGGTCAAAACACCCCCTTCTTAAATTTAGATTATCATATTTCGACTTTTATGTCTAGGTTACAAGCTAGTTCGGCCTAAAGTTCTTGTATGCACCATTTGGCGCCTTGTCCCATCATCATTACACCTTCAATTGAATTATGCGCCTCAAAGTTATACTTTCTTATATGCCCAATAAACCAATTCGTGCATATGATGGAGCAGACACGGAGGCGATAATATGTATGATGAGGAATTATCCGCTTGGCGGAACCTTATGGAGAGTGGAACACAGTGTCTTGGAGAAGAACAGTATCTTAAAGCAGAAAAATATTATATGCTAGGCGTTTTAAAGGCGTATCAATTATCCGTTCCGGAAATCATTGCATTTACGTTACGGCTATTAGCTACAGTAAGAGTACGCTTAGGAAATCTGGAGTTTGCTAAAGAGGGTTTTAAAGAAGCGTTAAGTATTTGCGAAGAAATCCAGAATACTAAAGGGATGGCAGAAGCATGGGCGGGGTTAGCAAGTGTTTCGGTTAAAAAAGGAATGTTTAAGGATGCGAGCTGGGAGTATGAACGGTCGATTTCTGTTTATCCGAGCTCATCTCCACAGCTAAGGCTGAGTATGCTCTATGCAGATCTCGGTCAGGTTTATGCAGCTCTTAAAGATTGGACTTCAGCCAAGAGTGCCTATATAAAAGCCCGTGAACTTTGTCGTTTACACGGGTTCCCAAAAGGTGAAGGAGAGTTAGACGTTCTTCTAGGAGAATTGTGCTTTCGCCAAGGGGAAGAAACGGATGCACTTATTAATTTGAAGCATGCTTGTCAGGTTTTTGCACAAATTAATGATATGATCTCTTTGTCAAATACGTTACAATACTTGGCGTTACTCTACTTTGATCAGGATGAAATACAGTTGGCTTTTAATTGTCAACAAAGGGCGGTTGCACTATGCATAAAGTTTAATACTATTAATGTATTTAGTGAAAGCTGCTATTTTTTGGGTAAAATTGAGCAGTTTCTAGAGAACTATGAAGAGGCAAAATATTATCTCGGGTTGTCAATACGGTTTTACCCCGAATACGATTTAGACCTTGCTTTGCGTTATCAAAGCTTAGCGGGTATTTTCTTTCTCTGTATGGATTTAGACAAGGCTGAAACCAATTATTTAATTGCCCTAGATTTCTATGAGAAAGTAGGGGATGACTTGCGAGCTGGAGAGGTATTTGAAGCTTTGGCAGCTCTTAGAGAAATTCGGGAGCGTAAGAAAGGTCCTATGAAAGTGCATAACGAATTAGAAAAATACCATCAAAGTGAGTTCGCTCTGGAAGCTCTGGTTCGTTTGGCAGAGTTGTATGAAAAGAAACGCAATTTCAGGGAAGCCCTAGAATATTACTGGAAGGCTCTTGAAATGGGACGGGATGCTGAATTGACGACTGACTGGATTGAGTCAAGGGTTCAGCGTGTGTCGAAGCGACTTCGTAGAAAAAGTTAATCTCCGGAATATTTCCTAATATTTCAAAAAATTAGCTTTCAAAAAATGGTTACTTCAGTTAGAATAGGATTATAAAAGTTCTCCTATAAGATAAAAGGGATGGGGGTGGAAGTGAACATGCGAGAGGAAGACGCTGTGCTTCTGGAATGCTTGGAAGACGTGTATTACGCCTTTGAAAAGGCCTTAAAGAAGGCTCAAAAAGTACGTTCGATCCATGTCCAAAAATTTGAACGACTCTTCGATGAATTAAGAAGCCAACGTAGGGTTTTTGAAGACATTTCTATCCCGGCTCGACTTATTGTCGAACAATTATTAGAATCCCAATTTAGGGTGGGTCAGGTTGCACTGGAAGCAGAGTATTTGAGACAACCGTTTACTGGGGTTGAAGCCGTTAAGGTTGAAGAATTCGGAATTATTCGCGTGAAACTTGGAGAAGCGGAAATTTCATGGCGAGATGGGAATTATTATTATTACCTTTATCCAGATAAGGTTGAACTGAGAGCGATGGATGAGAAGTCTGCCATCAAATTGCTTTTTTCCATTTCCTTTAATCGACAAACTTTAGAACGGTTTCCGGAAATATTAGCGTCTCCTAATGTTGTTTATATACATCCGCAACTTGAAAAATGGATACGAAAGGAGCAATAATGTCAAATCTTACACAAGGATTAGTTCAAATTTATACGGGTAACGGAAAAGGAAAAACCACCGCTGCCTTTGGCTTGACAATACGCGCGGTTGGTCATGGTTTTCGGGTCTATATTATACAATTTATGAAAGGGGGGAATGATTACGGAGAGTTAGAAGGTCTGAAACACTTGTGGCCAGAATGCCAGCACGAAAACTTTGGAGGAAAGGGCTGGGTTCGCAAAGGAGAACCCCTTGAAGAGCACATCCTTGAAGCTCGCAAGGGTTTTTCGAGAGCTCGAGAAATTGTTCTCTCTGGAGCATGGGATATCGTCATTCTAGATGAAATTCTTAATGCTCTTTGGTTCACACTGATACCTGAAAGCGAAGTTTTGGACTTACTAAATAATAAACCCGCCCATGTTGAATTGATTTTAACAGGTAGAAATGCCTCTCAATCACTGATCGAAAGGGCTGATCTAGTGACAGAAATGGTTCTGAAAAAGCATCCCTTCGAACAGGGGATACAAGCGCGGCAAGGAATTGAATTTTAACTTTGGTCAAGCGCATTGTAAGTTGAAGTGATTATGGATATACTCTTCTATAAAGGTTTAGGATATAGTAAGCGTCCATGCTGAGCCAGTAAGGGGTGACGTATGGGCGTCTTTAGTTGTTGAAGAGTGGAAAGGAGAGTTAATTTAATGACGATGACCCAAGAAGATGTCTTGCGGGAAGCACATGATAAAGGTATTAAGTTCATTCGTCTACAGTTTACGGATATCTTTGGAATCCTTAAGAATGTGGCCATTTCAATTGAACAGTTGGAAAAGGCCTTAGATGGGGAACTTATGTTTGATGGTTCGTCTATTGAAGGATTTGCACGTATTGAGGAATCAGATATGTACTTACGTCCAGACCCGAGTACCTTCGTTGAGTTACCTTGGCGTTCCAAAGAAGGGGGAGTTGCTCGGCTTATTTGTGATGTTTACAACCCAGATGGGACCCCTTTTGACGGATGTCCGAGAAACGCGCTCAAAAGAGTCTTAATGGAAGCCTCTGAAATGGGGTACACTTTGAATGTTGGACCTGAATTGGAATTTTTTCTCTTTCATACGGATGCCGAGGGTCGCCCCACAACGATTACACATGATAAAGCTGGCTATTTTGATTTAACCCCTATTGATCTTGGTGAGAATGCTCGTCGTGATATGGTTTTAACATTAGAACAAATGGGCTATGAGATTGAGGCATCTCATCATGAAGTGGCGCCTGGGCAACATGAAATCGATTTTAAATATTCAAACGCATTGGATATTGCCGATAAAATTGCTACCTTTCGTTTCGTTGTACGCACAATTGCTCAACATCATGGGTTACATGCCACCTTCATGCCTAAACCTATTTTTGGCATTAACGGATCGGGAATGCACAGTAATCAATCACTTTTCAAAGGTGGCAAAAATGCTTTTTATGACCCGGAGGATCCAATGGAACTTTCCGAAATCGCTTACCAATATATTGCTGGGCTTATGAAGCATGCCCGTTCTTTTACTGCTATTACAAATCCGACCATCAATTCTTATAAACGGCTTGTGCCCGGTTATGAAGCCCCTTGTTATATAGCTTGGTCAGGCCGAAATAGAAGTCCACTCATCCGTGTTCCAGCCAAAAGGGGTTCCTCGACTCGCATCGAATTACGCAGCCCAGATCCTTCCTGTAATCCCTATTTGGCTATTGCTGTTCAACTTAAAGCAGGACTAGATGGTATTAAGAATAAACTTATCCCACCATCTTCACTCGATTTAAATATCTACGCAATGACCTCTATTGAACGGGAGAAAATGGGAGTAAACACGCTACCTAGCAGCCTTAAAGAGGCATTGGATGAGTTGGCTAAGGCCCCTATCATTCAAGATGCATTGGGTAATCATATTTATAATCGATTTGTTGAGGCCAAGATGGATGAGTGGGACAGTTTCCGAGTCACAGTCACACAGTGGGAATTGAATCGTTATTTGGAGATGTATTAAGAAATAAAGGCCTAGCTAATCCTGGGCCTTTATTTCTTGGCACATTCTAGGTCCAATTAATACCAAGCAACTCGGAATAATATTAGAAGTCTGGAATATATAAGTTGAGATAAACAATGGCATACATTTATTGATAAAAGATTGAATTTTCTCAATTTACTCTGGATTTTCAGTATGTGATGTGCTAATATAAAATTAAATTATAGTAAGGATTGATAAAAGGAGGGTATTACATTATGTTTACGATAAATCGTGATTCCATACCAAGCCCTTTCTCTCGTCGCCGACGCAAATTTAAAGTTGGAGACCGTGTTACTACGTGTAACAACTGTCTTGGAACTGTAGTACGCGTTGATCGCGATGAAGTTGGAGACTATATTGTAGCCCGCTTGGATATCTTGCCTGGTGAATTTGCCTACGACCCCTGGGATTTGGAAATAATCAAATGATGAGGTTGATTGAAGACTAGAACATCTCATGTTGGGGTGTTCTTTTTAATTTTCATTCACAAAAGAAGAGTGGGTACATGCTTTATCTCTTCCGTCGAGGCATATACTGATATAACCCGTCAGAACGAGCTGATGTTGGTGAAGGGAGGGCTACCATGGAAGTTATTAAGTGGTTGCGTGAATATCGCGAAATAGAGGCTGCTTTGGCGTGGAGCGGTACGTTTGCAGATTACTTGCCTATGGTTACTAAAAATCCTAACTTGGCGCTTCATGCTCATGCGCGAATTTATGCGATGCTCAAGGCGGCCGGTATTGAAACAAGTGGAGATCAGAAAAAATACAAATTCTTTGACAAGGAACTTTTTGGGTTAGACAAAACGTTAGAACGACTTATTGAAGAATATTTTCATAGCGCAGCTAAGCGTTTAGATGTTCGCAAGCGCATTCTACTGTTAATGGGACCGGTTAGTGGTGGAAAATCAACGATTGTAAGTTTATTGAAACGCGGGCTTGAAGAATTTACGAGAACTGAGGAAGGGGCAGTCTATGCTATTGATGGGTGCCCTATGCATGAGGACCCGTTGCATCTTTTACCGGTGTCATTGCGTCCACAATTTGAAGAATTGTACGGCATTCGGATCGAGGGGAATCTTTGTCCAGTTTGTCGGCTACGCTTGGATGAGGAATTCGGGGGTGAGGTTGAACATATTCCTGTGAAACGGATTGTTTTTTCAGAGGAGCAACGGGTAGGGGTTGGAACATTTACTCCCTCGGATCCTAAGTCGCAAGATATCGCTGACTTAACTGGGAGTATTGATTTCTCCACAATTACAGAATATGGTTCAGAATCCGATCCGCGTGCCTATCGTTTCGATGGAGAACTGAACAAGGCAAATAGGGGACTCATGGAATTTCAAGAAATGTTAAAATCTGATGAAAAGTTTCTCTGGAATCTCCTGAGCCTTTCTCAAGAAGGAAATTTCAAAGCCGGGCGCTTTGCTTTAATCTCGGCTGACGAGCTAGTCATTGCCCATACCAACGAAAATGAATATCAAGCGTTTATATCGAATAAGAAAAATGAAGCATTGCAATCTAGAATTATTGTTATGCACATTCCCTATAATCTTAAAGTTAGTGATGAAGTTAAAATTTACGAAAAACTGATCAGCCAAAGTGATATTAAAAATGTGCATCTTGCTCCCCATAGTTTATGGGCAACCTCTGTGTTTAGTGTTCTTTCCCGCATAAAGCCATCGAAAAAGCAAGGAATGGATCTCGTTAAGAAAATGAGGATCTATGATGGCGAAGATGTAGAGGGATTTAATCAAAAGGATATTAAAGAGCTGACCATGGAGGGAGAAGAGCAAGGGGAAGGCATGAGTGGTGTGGATCCTCGTTACGTAATCAACCGTATTTCTACGGCATTAATTCGAGATGACCATGCTTGTATCAACGCGCTGGATATTTTAAGAGCTCTAAAAGACGGTTTATCTCAGCATACTTCGATCATGAAAGAAGAAAAAGAAAACCTTCTTAATCTGATTGCGGTTGCTAGGCGTGAATATGATGAAATGGCTAAAATTGAAGTCCAGAAGGCGTTTGTCTATGCCTATGAGGAATCTGCAAAGTCGCTGTTGAATAATTATCTCGACAATGTTGAGGCGTTTTGTAATTCTTCGAAACTTTATGATCAAATAACCGGTGAACAATTGGAGCCTGATGAACAATTAATGAGAAGCATTGAGGAACAAATCGGTGTATCGGAAAATGCCAAAAAAACCTTTCGCGAGGAAATCTTGATTCGAATTTCCATGTACGCCCGTAAGGGAAAAGCCTTTGGGTATTCGTCCCATGAACGGTTGAAAGAAGCTATTGAAAAGAAACTCTTTGCAGACTTAAAAGATATTGTGAAAATTACAACCTCAGTTGATCATCCAGATCAAGATCAATTAAGAAGAATCAACAATGTCATGGATCGCCTCATCAATGAGCACGGATATTGTCCGATCTGTGCCAATGAAATTGTAAAGTATGTAGGGGCCCTCCTTAACCGATAGAGAGGAATGGGGATAAGTGTGGCGGATGACATAATTGTGAGTCGTGATGATTGGAGTTTGCATCGTAAGGGGTATCTTGACCAAACGAGACACAAGGAAAAAGTTGAAGAAGTCATTAAGCAACAAATGGGAGATTTGATTGTCGATGAAAGTATCATTCTAACGGATGGCAAAAAAAACACCAAGATTCCGATGCGTTCCCTAGAAGAATTTCGCTTCCGATATGATTTCAATAAAAAGAATCATACTGGACAAGGAACTAAAAAAATGGTTCCAGGTGAAATCATGGGGCGTGAACAGGTCAAGGGCAAAGGGGCTGCTGGGAGCGGGGCAGGAGAAGAACCCGGCATTGACATCTATGAAGCAGAAGTCACTTATGAGGATTTGGCAAAAATTCTCTTCGAAGAATTGAAGTTACCCAATTTAGATGATAAAAAAAGGCCGCTTATCGCACATGATCGCCCTGAATTCAACGATGTTCGCAAAAAGGGACTTATGGCCAATGTTGATAAAAAGCGCACATTGCTTGAAAGTATCAAAAGGCAAGCTTTTTCGCAGAAACAGAATAAAGAGGCCCGAGTACGAATTTCTCCGGAGGACTTGCGCTTTAAAACATGGGAGACTCGACCTAATTTCGAAACGAATGCGGTTATATTGGCTATGATGGATACCTCAGGCTCAATGGGGCAATTCGAAAAGTATATTTCTCGATCTTTTTTCTTTTGGATGGTTCGTTTCCTGCGTTTAAAGTATGAAAATGTAGAGATACGTTTTTTAGCACATCATACGGAGGCCAAAGAGGTGACCGAGGAGGAGTTCTTTACGCGCGGGGAAAGTGGAGGGACACGCTGCTCATCTGTGTATCAATACGCCTTAGATTTAATTGATCGCGAATATCCACCTGTACATTATAATGTTTATCCAGTTCATTTTACGGATGGCGACAATATTGGCTCCGATAATACCAGGGCAATGTCACTGATGAAACGCTTAGTTGAAGTGAGTCAGGTAGTCGGCTATGGAGAAATTTTAAGAACACATTATTCTAGTACTTTAATGTCAACCTTAAAACGCATAACGGACCCGAAACTACGGTTGGTGACGATTAGAGATCGAAACGAGGTATACGCCGCGCTCAAAACGGTGTTTTCCTGATCATAGTCTGTTAAGTATATAGTGAGATTTACACTATTTCGGGGGAAGAATAGGTAGGGGGGGAGTCATGGACAATGAGATGCGAGCCTTAAGCACAATCGCGCAAGATATCGCTCAAGTGGCCCGTGGCATGGGACTGGATTTCTATCCTGTTAATTTTGAAATCGTTCCAGCGGAAGCCTTATATACGTTTGGTGCCTATGGAATGCCAGTGCGATTTACTCATTGGAGCTTTGGAAAAGCTTTCTATCGAATGAAAACTCAATACGATTTGAATTTAAGTAGAATTTATGAACTCGTAATAAATACAAATCCTGCTTATGCATTTTTGTTAGAGGGAAATCGATTGATTCAAAACAAACTAGTGATCGGGCATGTCTATGCACATGTCGACTTTTTCAAAAACAATCGCTATTTCTCGCGTACACCTAAGGATATGATAGAGCGCATGGCTTCACATGCGGAGAAAATTCACGAATATGAATTGCGGTATGGCCGTGAAAAGGTTGAGCGGACCTTGGATGCTGTTCTTGCTATCCAAGAACATGTAGATTACCGATCCCATATTGGTATTCACTGCAAACCGGTAAATGAAGCAAAGGTCAATCAGCCGGTCAAGTTGGGAGAAGGGCATACATGCTTAAGTGATTCCTGCTCTGGTAACTCATGTTCTAGCAATTCCTGTGTCGGAAATTCATCTATAAAAGGACAGAGCTGCGTCAAGCCCCAAATGAAGAACCGGAAAAAAAGAGCATCGATTCCCTATGAAGATTTATGGAGGGATCTGTTAGAGGATGATCATGAATTAGCGCTTCAACCTGAATATGAAGATCTATTGCTCTATATTATGATGTTCGCCCCTGGACTTGAAGACTGGCAAAGAGATATCGTCAGTATTGTGCGAGAAGAGTCCTTATATTTCTATCCCCAAATTGAAACAAAGATTATTAATGAAGGGTGGGCAACATTCTGGCATGCCAGAATTATGCATGAACTAGATCTAACAGAAGCAGAATCCTTTGACTTCGCGATTATGCATAGTCAAGTCGTGCAACCTTCTCGGATGGGATTGAATCCTTATTATTTAGGTGCAAAAATATGGGAATATCTTGCGAAGGTCAAACCCCTCGATGATCTTTTTGAGCTGCGAGAAACTGAAAACGACCTTTCTTTCATACGCAACCATCTTAACCGTGACTTGGTTGAAGAGTTAAATCTTTTCAATTTCCGCAAAGTTGGTGCCCAATGGCAGGTTTCAGAAATTGAATGGGAGAAAGTACGAGACAATCTAGTACAGCAACTAGTCAATGGGGGGCACCCCTCCATAGTAGTTTTAGAGGGAGATTATGAGGGTAAGGGTGGACTTTATCTTAAACACCGTCATGAAGGAGTTGATCTAGATATCGTCTATCTTGAGAAAACTCTTACCCTTGTTCAATTTCTCTGGGGGAAATCGGTCAGTTTTGAAACGATCGTTGATACAAAGAAGGTAATTTTCGAATGTTATAATGGATTGATCAGTCGTCGACAGCCAAGTTGAAATGGAAAGGCTCAAGAATGAACTTGGGTAAAATCACCAAAATTATGGGTCGCACAAAGCAGATGTTAGTAATAGCGTCTGCTTTGATCAATGTTGCTAGCAATCAAAACAGGCAAGATCTTTATTTCCTAAATAGTTATTTTTAGTTTAAATGGTAATGATAACAGGTCTATGATAAAATATCTTCGATACAAAGAATGATTTTTCTGCATTAAATTCGAATTGAGCAGTCGTGCTTTCGAAGTGAATTCATTTTGAAGTCTATGATTAAGTTAGGAGGGTTATCTTGGAAGCGATAATAACACACCTTGGACAATTTGTTGTACATATGATTTCTTCTCTAGGCTATGCAGGGGTATTCTTCGCCATGGCGATTGAGAGTGCCTGTATCCCTTTGCCAAGTGAAATAATTTTGCCATTTACTGGTTATATGGTATACGCGGGTCATTTTGGTTTTTGGCAAGCAACGATCGCTGCAACCTTGGGAAACCTCTTTGGCGCGCTTATTGCTTATTATGTCGGGGTTTGGGGAGGACGTCCATTCCTCAAACGGTACGGGCGATATTTCTTCATCAATGAACGTGAGTTGGTTTGGACGGAACGATTGTTTGAACGTCATGGGGATGTCACTGTTTTTGTAGGCCGAATTTTGCCAGTAGTCCGTACATTTATCTCCCTACCAGCGGGTATTGCAAGAATGAATCCACTAAAAATGTCGACTTACACGGTGATCGGTGCGTTTTTCTGGTGTACGTTGTTAATTTTTGTGGGTCAAAAACTAGGCGAAAATTGGGATTCGCTTAAACCTTATTTCCATCGGGCTGACATAGTCGTTGGCGGGGCCATTGTTTTTATACTTCTTTATGTTCTTTGGAAACGTTTCAAACGCTGATTCTTGATGTAACAAACTAAGAGATAATTAACAACATGCTCTAATGTTTACAAAGAGTCATAATGGTAATAGAGGAAGGCGGCAGGGCATGCACGGGTTAGAGCACTTTGTCACGGATATAATCTATCACTTTCGATATGTTGGCTTATTTTTACTGCTCATGTGCGGCATGGTCGGTATTCCAGTACCCGACGAATTTCTAATGACATTTAGTGGATTTCAAACGTCATTAGGCCGAATGGATTTTGGAAAAACACTTTTTATCGCTACCCTCGGCAGTTTCTTAGGGATGAACTTGAGTTATTGGGTTGGAAGGCGATTAGGTATCCCTTTCTTACATAAGGTTGCCCCTTATCTTCATCTTAATGAAAAAAAGATCGCTCGTGCTGAACATTGGTTTCAGCGTTATGGTGATCGATTAATTGTGATTGGATACTTTTTTCCTGGGTTCCGTCACTTTACAGCGTATTTTTCAGGAATGAGTGAACTTCACTATGGACGTTATGCAGCTCTCGCTGGAACAGGTGCTATTTTGTGGGCATCAACATTCATCACTCTTGGACGAGTTCTTGGTGTTCATTGGCAAAAGATTACTCTTGTCTTGCACCGCTATTTGGCACGAGGTGGAATTGTACTTGCAATTATTGTGTTCTTAATTTATCTCTATAGTGTGAAACGAGGGCGAACATGCAGGGGTGATGAGTGAGGTATTGTCATTGGGTTCTTTCCATACATTAGGGAAATTCCTAGTCAAGTGGTATAATACATAGGAAAAAATCCAAATCCAAACATAAAGGAGGTCACTCAGGTGACAAATGAAAGTACGCAAGACTCAGAATTAAAAAAGGATCCCATTGTAACCATAGAAATGGAAAACGGTAATATGATTAAACTCGAACTTTATCCTTCAGTAGCACCCGAAACCGTTAAGAATTTTGTGTCCCTTGTCTCTCAAAGTTTTTATGACGGTCTCATTTTCCATAGAGTCATCCCAGGCTTTATGATTCAAGGCGGTGATCCTGATGGAACTGGAATGGGTGGAAGTAAACAGACAATCCGTGGCGAGTTTTCCGGAAACGGTTTCAAAAACGATTTACAGCATGACCGCGGAGTGATCTCTATGGCTCGGACTTCAGCACCTAATTCAGCTAGTTCGCAGTTCTTTATTGTTGTCAAGACTTCAACTCACTTGGATGGACAGTATGCTTCCTTTGGAAAAGTAATTGAAGGTATGGAGGAAGTCGATCGGATTGTCAGTGTCCCGAAAGATCGTGGGGATAAACCACTAGAACCTCAGAAAATGAAGAAAGTTACTGTTCAACTCTAGTTACATTGTGTTCTAAATAGTTATTCAATGAAAGAAAAGGAGGGCCTGGCCCTCTTTTTCTTCATATGCAGAATCTTGTTTTAGCGGCGGTCAGTTTCGTAGGAGAGGTGATACTATGTTGGATTTGATGCGTTTATTTAGTCAGGTGGTGGAAGAACAGAGTTTTACAGTTGTTGCTAGGAAATTAGGAATTAGTCAACCAGCTGTTTCGAATCAGATCCGGGCATTTGAAGAGAAACTGGGGGTCAAATTGCTTTATCGTAAGGGAAAGGGTTTCGCCCTAACTCCAGAGGGGGAAGTAGTTTATAGTCATTCCTTGAAAATGCTAGAGGCATGGTCGGAGTTATTGCGTGAAATTGGAGGATCCGAGAAGTTAATGACCGGAAAAGTTCATATCGGAGCTTCGCACATTCCAGGAGAATATTTGCTCCCAGTTTACTTGGCAAACTTCAGGAAATCTTATCCGGAAGTAAAGTTCAAACTGTCGATAGGGGATAGTCTGGAGATGGCGGAAAAGGTTCTTGCTCATGAAGTAGATTTCGCGGTGGTCGGGGCTATATTTGATACGGAAAAACTAACGTCTGAATTTTGGCTAAAAGATGAACTGGGTCTTGTAGTCTCAAGTGATCATGCCTTAAGTTCGAGTCAAAGCATCGAATTAAAAACACTCAAGGATTACCCCATGATTATTCGCGAGACAGGATCTGGACATCGAAGGGCCTTCGAAGAGGCACTCGCGAAAGCCGGGCTCGATCTAAACGACTTCAATGTTGCCTTAGAAGTTGGAAGTACGGAAGCAGTAAAAAATGCTGTTCGTTCTGGTATTGGGTTCTCGTTTCTGTCCAAGCACGCTTTGGAGTCTTGTGTGAAGCAAGGCTTAGTATGGATGAGTGTGCAAGACTTTAATATCGAGCGCGGGTTTTTCCTGTTATCCCGTCGGAATAAACCTATAACAGTTATCGCTGATGAATGCTATAGATATTTGGCATATCAGAGACCAGAAATCGGAAGCTAGTGTCCAGGGGCGGAAGTCTGATTATCAATTAGTCAGCAAATAAGTACATTATAAGCAAATCTAGCTGATATCGAGTATGTTCTTTTGGGAATGTTCTGCATTAAGATAACTCATGGCATTATCCCAAAACAATTGCTTTTTGATTTCTTCCCTAAGAGGAAGCTGGTTTATGGTTTGGATGGCAGCAACCGGAGAGTAGTCCATAACTGGAAAGTCTGTTCCGAAAATAAATTTTTCTGGATAGGATTCTATCGCTTTGAGCCATTCCTCTTGCATGGGAAAGCGGGGGTTACCTAGCATATAGGCTGTGTCAAGGTAAACGTTAGGATAGTTGGCTGCCAATTTTACAGCTAGAGAAAAATCATTGGGAAGACCCATGTGTGCAATAGTAACCTTTAAATTCGGGAAGGACCTGAGTACATCGAGGAGTGGCTCAACTCGTGTGTAAGGGGTTTCTACTGGCATCCCACTTAAATGAAGAATGACTCCCTTACGCCTTTCAATAAGCATTTGATACATACTCCATAAACGTTTATCATTAGCTGCAACTTTTTGGACGAATGTATGAATTTTAGCACCCGGAAAATTCCATTCATCGAGAGCTTGACCTAAGATTTCTTCTAGATGTTCGTCATCCTGATGAAGGGCTGCAAATGGATGTAACCAAGGGTGACTGTCACAAAGTTCTTTGAGCCAAAGGTTAATTCCTGAAGCCATATCTTTTTTATGAACGTATCCTAACACAAAAGCTGATGTCACTCCTATAGTCTCGAGATATTTTATTAGGTTATCTACGGATTGCCGATAGGGCATCGTCCAACCTTGCTGTACGAACCAGTCTAAAATTGCCCCCATTAAACGATCCGGAAAAAGATGAATGTGGGCATCGCAGATTTTCTGACGATTATCCAATATATTCCCATTCCTCTGGTCACTTATCACTAATAATCTGTCGTGTGTATGAGTAATATGACCTACGTCAGCATCTCTTGTAGAATTCATCAACTTTTGCTCCTTTCAAAATTGTATTGTACCCCATGCCCTGTTAGGGCACAAACTATGCTCAAATTGATTATTTATTACTCTAAACTTTTAAGAAACGTAGGATTATTTTTGAATATTTCGACAGTTGTGGACTGAAATCCTCCTCTGTCTATACGATAATAACATTATATAAGAGTATAAACCTTTGGCAATGAGTTTAATAAAGGAGAGGCGTACTTGAACTGGTTTATTAGTGACTTTAACATTCGGGCACGACGTTTAATCGGAAGTTACGATATCAAGAAGGCTCCGGGAGTTACTCTAATTTATGGACCAAATGGAGTAGGGAAATCAGCCATGCTGCGCCAACTTGATCAACGTATTGGGCTAAAATCCGGGGGAATTTTTACGGATTCTTTATCCTTTGCTCGTCAGTATGCTTATGCTGCTCAGGAAAATCAGCTGAATGTTTTCAGGCAACGATACAGAACGGCACGATTGTTGTTGATCGATGATCTTCAATTTTTAACCGGTAAAGTCAAAACAATCGAAGAACTTCATTATACATATGAATATGTCATTGAAAATGGGGGTAAGATGGTGATTACCCTTGAAGCCGATCAACCTCAAATCGAATTTCTAGGGGAACGACTCGCCTCGCGTTTTTTAAGTGGGATGGTTGTATCAATTGATCAACCTCAAAGGAAAGAAATAGAGCGTTTCCTGTATGAATATTGTCACTTGAAGCGCCTTTTCATCGACCAAATGGTCCTAGAGATTATCGCGGAGCGGATAGATAATTTAGCAGATGCCATAAAGGTCATTGAGCAATTTGTTCAATTTGCTGAATTACAACAAGACGAATTGAGCTTGTTGTGTTTCCAAACTTATTGGGAACATGAAAAAAATAGAAAAAAATCGGTAGCTGATCCGTTAAATATTATTCATGTATCTGCCTTGACGATGGAAGTTTCCGTCGAGGAATTGTTGGGACCGAGTCGAAAGCCGAGGGTCAATGAAGCAAGGCAGTTGACGATTTACACTATGCGGACACTTTGCCAGATTTCTTTTCCTGCAATTGCGAGTTATTTTAACCGCAAACATTCTACTATAATAGCCTCTTATCAAAAAATGCAAAAAAAAATGCTCATTAACGAGGATTTGAATAAAAAATATTTAATAATATTAAAGACATTTAAAGCATAAACTCATAGACAGAGGCCAGAAATAGGTAACAAGAGGTCGGGAAATACTATGATTGGCTCGACTAGAACTAGATGACAAAGATATGGGGAAGGGGTAATCTTATGTCAGGTATAAAGCGGATTGGAGTGCTAACAAGTGGAGGAGATGCTCCGGGGATGAACGCAGCCCTTCGGGCTGTGGTCCGGAAGGGAATCTACCATGGCCTTGTGGTTTATGGGATAAACCGTGGTTATGAGGGGTTAATACACGGGGAAATTCAAGAAATGAGTTTAGGCTCTGTTGCGGATATTGTACTTCGCGGAGGGACTATCCTGAAAACTGCTCGCTCCGCAGAAATGCGAACAGTAGAGGGTCAGCTAAAAGCGACAGAGCAGTTACATAAGTCGCAAATAGACGCTTTGGTAGTCATCGGAGGAGATGGATCTTTTCGTGGGGCTCAGACTTTAGCGGCACAAGGACTTCAGATTGTGGGGATTCCGGGAACCATTGACAATGATATCGCTGGTACTGACTTGACGATTGGATTTGATACTGCCACCAATACAGTTGTGGATGCTGTGAGCAAGATTCGGGACACCGCGTCTTCTCACGAACGGACCTTCATTGTAGAAGTTATGGGAAGGGATTGTGGAAATATAGCCCTTCAGGCAGGGATTGCGTGTGGAGCTGAATCGATTTTAGTGCCTGAAATTCCGTATGATTTGGATGAAATTAGCGATAAATTGAAGCGTGGTCATCAACGTGGGAAGAACCACAGCATAATCCTAGTTGCGGAAGGCGCGGGAAGCGCTTTTCAAATTGGAGAAGAATTACGATCTCGTTCCGGTTTTGAGACTCGCATCACAATTTTAGGACATTTGCAACGTGGTGGAAACCCTAGCGCTCTGGATGCTATGATTGCTGCTGGCATGGGAGGGAAAGCAATCGAAATTATTTTAGCCCATGAAACCAGTAAAATGACCGCTTATGTCAATCAAGTCATTATCTCTACTTCTCTAGATGCTGCTTATGGAAAAGGGCGCCCTTTCAATAGAGAACTTTATGATTTAGCAAATGAACTATCCATTTAGGGAAGTCGAAATTAGGAGATGAGGGTGAATTTAATGGAAAACCGAGTAAGATCTGGAATAACAATTGATTATATGGGAATGATGCAAAGCTCGCAAAACCAGAATGGATTTACAAAGGAGGAACTACAGAACCTACAAGAAGCGTTGAATGAAGCCCAGACTACCCTCTCCACTCGATGGAAGGCGGGAGAAATCGATTTCTCAAAGCTCTTAGATCCAATAAAAACTCAAATACCAGAAATTATAGAGTATGCAAATTCTGTCGCATCTAACTTTGAAAATTTTGTAGTTTTAGGAATTGGTGGATCGGCACTCGGACCCTTGGCTGTTCACCAAGCACTAAACCATTACTATTATAACGAACTTTCTCCTGAGAAGCGCGGTCATCGTCCCCGCTTTTATGTCATGGATAATATTGATCCAGTACGGTTTAACGAGTTGTTACAAATCCTTGATCCTTCTAAGACCCTCTTTAATGTAATTTCAAAATCAGGTAATACATCGGAAACTATGGCTCAGTTTCTGATTGTTCGAGATACCTTGCGTAGGGTATGCGGAGAGAACTACGCTCAACATATTGTTGTGACCACGGATAAAGAAAAAGGAAATCTTCTGCCGATTGCCCTCAAGGAAGGCTATCATAGGTTTGTGGTCCCGACGGGAATAGGTGGGCGCTTTTCAGAACTGACGCCCGTGGGGTTGCTAGCAGCTGCCATCTGTGGAATTGATGTTAATCAACTTATGGAAGGCGCCTTGGAGATGGATCAGTGGATTCGTAAGACAAGCGGGGTATTCTCTAACCCCGCACAATTGCGTGCCGCACTTGCTCATTTGTCATGGCAAAAAGGAAAAAATATCTCGGTATTTATGCCCTATGCTGATGGGTTGAAAACAATGGCTGACTGGTATGCCCAATTATGGGCGGAAAGCTTGGGGAAACGAAATGATCGCCAGGGGAAGGTTGTTAACATTGGACAGACACCTGTAAAAGCGCTGGGGGTTACGGACCAACATTCTCAAGTTCAATTATTTGTCGAAGGCCCTGATGATAAGGTCATTACGTTTGTGGCAGTTGAAAAATTTGCGGAAACTCAAGAGATCCCGGTAGATTTAGAATTGCCTGAGGATATCCAGTTCTTGGGGGGGCGCACTTTAGCAGAATTATTGTTTGCGGAGCAAAAAGCAACCGAATACGCCCTGACTTTGGCAGGGCGGCAACACCAAAAGATTATTCTTCCCTACTTGGATGCTTATAACGTAGGGCAATTACTTCTCCTGCTTGAGTGGGAGACGGCGTATATGGGTGAATTACTGAATATTAATGCCTTCGATCAACCAGGGGTTGAGGAAGGGAAGAATGGGACATACGCCTTAATGGGACGTAAAGGGTATGAAACGAGGAGACAAGAAATCGAGGAATATGGAAAAACTCAGTATAGTTTAACGAAAGAACTATAGCTTAGAAGATTAATTGAGATTTCTAAAACCTCCACTAATATTGGTAAACAGTATTAGTGGAGGTTGTTTATTTGTATCGAGGAGGATTTTACATAAAAAAGGTCGAATTTACTCAAAGAGAGGTGAAACAAGTGGAACCTATTTTCGCGTTAGATATTGGAACTCGTATGGTTATGGGGCTGGTAATGACCAAGAACAAAGAACGAGATTATGAAATTTTGGCCAGCGCTCGAACGGAACATCGGCAGCGCGCTATGTATGATGGGCAAGTTCATGATGTGGATGAAGTTGCCCAGGCAGTTATTAAGGTCAAAGAAATTCTGGAAAAAAAATTAGGGTTTCCCTTAAAACAGGTTGCAGTGGCAGCAGCTGGTCGAGCGTTGAGAACTGAAATAGCTTTTGCTGAACATAAGGAATTACTTCCAGTTCGTTGGGAACGGGATGACGTATTAGCAATGGAAATGGAAGCAGTTCATCAAGCGCTTCGTCAGCTGCAATCATCAACACACAATGATACCCAAAGCTATCATTGTGTGGGGTTCAACACTATAGCCCAGTGGAATGAGGGAGAAGAAATTGCTAATCTAATCGGGCAGCGCGGGAGAGTGGCTAAGGTATCGGTGATTGCGACATTTTTGCCACGAACAGTCGTTGATGGCTTGGTTGCGGTCTTGGGCCGTGTTGACCTAGAGATGATCAGTTTGACATTGGAACCGATTGCCGCTGGACAAGCTGCCATTCCGGCGAATATGAGACGTCTAAATCTCGCATTGGTTGATGTTGGAGCAGGAACCGCGGATATTGCCTTGACTCGGTATGGGACTTTTTTTGCCTATGGAATGGTCCCTATGGCAGGAGATGAGGTCACCGAGGCAATCTGCGCGCAGTATCTTCTTGATTTTAAGGTAGGAGAAAAAGTAAAACGAGACCTAAATACGAAGGCCAAGCTGAACTTCACTGATTTTCTTGGAACTAAAGTCGTTGTGAATAAAGAAGACGTATTGAGTGTCATACAACCTGTGGTTGGAACGTTAGCGGAGCGAATTTCAAAGGAGATTGTTAGCCTCAATAATGACATCCCACAAGCTATTATTCTCATTGGTGGAGGAAGCTTAACCCCAATGCTTTCTGAAATGTTGGCTGAGACTATGGGAATTCCTCAGAATAGAGTGGGAGTTCAAGTCAGAGAACGGCTAGGGGACATTCTTGGGGAGAAAAACTTGAAGGGCCCGGAAAGCATTACTCCTATCGGAATTGGAATCGCTGCGATCGAGGGAAAGGGGCTACAGTATTATACTGTAGCAGTAAATAATACACCTGTGCCAATTTTTGAATTACAGTTAACAACGGTTGCCGAAGCTTTACTTGCTGCGGGGATACAGCCACGCTCATTTTTTGGTAGGCCTGGAGCGGCGTTAACATTTGAATGGAATTGCGAAATGCGAGTTATTAAGGGGACTATGGGAAGCCCCGCCCTCTTATTCGTCAATGGCGAGCTTGGAAAATTAGATCAAGCGTTAAAAGCGGGGGATGAAATCACCTTTACTTCAGGTGAACCAGGTAGAGATGCCCAGGTATGCTTCGAAGAGATGTTACCTTCTCAAAATCCGAAATGGATTTTCTGGAATGGCCAACGAGAGAAATATGCCACGCAGGTCTTTGTAAATCATCAGTTAGTAAGCGAGACAGATCAAATTCTTGATGGATATAAAATTACGTACATTCCCAATGATGATTTAACCAATCTCCTAAAGCAAAAGGGCTTTGACTCAAAAAAAAATGAAGAGCTACTGATTCGTATCAATGGAGAGACTCGTTCGCTTGACTTGAAACATGAGATTTTGGTTAATGGCAGTGGGGTAGAGGGTAACTGTATCATCCGTGAGGGAGATTCGATAGAGGTTCGTACAAGGCAGATCACGGTGGGTGAGCTGAAGCTTCAGCCCAGGCCTATGATTTTCAGCGTAAACGGAGTAGCACTTGAATACCCTCCTCAAGAAACCATCATTTTGTTTCGAGGAAGACCTGTGTCTGAAGATCTACTCCTTAAGGATGGAATGGACCTTAGGGTTGATGGGTATAAGCAAATGCCGATTCTTTCAGATCTTTTGCCCTATGTTAAGTTTCCAGATGAGCTAGTTCCAGGATCTTCGTTGAAACTACGTGTCAATGGCCAAGAAGCTGAATTCACAACGGTTTTACATCCAGGTGACCGCTTAACTGCTACGTTTCGTTAAGAAAGGAATATTTTTGTCTGGAAAGACTCTTTAACACTTGACAATTTTGATGCAGGCCATAAAATGGTAATGGAGGTGTGGAATAATGGTATTTCAATGGTTGATGGTATTAATCGCAGTTGCTACGTTATTTGTTACATTATATTCCGATGCGTTATCAGGTAAAAAGAAACATTCGAGCTATTTCCAGGCAGTTCAGAAACCAACTGGGAAAACAGAGCGTGAAACAGCCATATTTAAACCCAATCAACACGATCGTTTTTTTACAAAACTAAACAGTTTATAATCTTAACAGATCCGATAGTTAACATCGGATCTGTTTTATAGTTTAGTAATAAATAGGTTAGACACAAGTTCAAAATAATTTGGCCAAGGGGTTTCTTGAGACCCTAGCTTTTTCAGGATATAATAAAGAGATTAACGTTTAGAGAATCGGGTAATAATTAAGACAACCGATTCTATGATTGAAGGAGGCACTAATGCATCAATATTGGTTCTTTATTGGAAGTTTTCCTCTTCGCGCTTATGGGACACTTTTTGCGTTGGCCTTCATTCTAGGGGTAGGTGTAACCCTATATTTTGCTAAAGCTGAAGGTCGGCCAGAATACATGGAGATAATGATGGACTTAGCGCCGCTTTTGCTTATTTCAGGTTTGGTAGGCGCCCGGATTTGGCAAGTGTTTTTTTTCGATTGGGCTTTTTATCGCAAATACCCTGGCGAAATTATTGCCGTCTGGCATGGTGGGCTATCGATTCAAGGGGGCGTTGTTGGGGCGTTACTCGTTGGTGGAATTTACGTTTGGCGAAAGAAGTTATCATTCTGGGAGTTAGCTGATTTAGCTGCTCCAGGACTTATGTTAGCTCAGGCAATCGGAAGAGATGCCAATCTCATGAATGGAGATGCTTTTGGAGGGCCAACAGGCGGAGATTTTGGAATCATTTATCCAGTAGGCACGATTGCACGTGACACTTTTGGGAACCAACCTCTGTGGCCTGCCGAAGTGTGGGAAGGGCAAGTCGATGTGATTATCTTCGCTCTTCTCGTGATCTTGAAATTAAGAAAATGGCCATCAGGGACTATCTTTTTGTTGTACATGGTTTTTTACAATTTATCAAGATTCTTTTTAGAAAATCTTCGGGGAGATAGCCCACGATTTTTATTTAATTGGTCTGCGGCACAATGGAGTAGTATGGTCGCTGTAGGAATTGCTCTCGCACTCTTAGCATGGAGAATTTGGAAAGAGCGACAAGGGAAGCAGTCTAATTAAGAAGAGCATGAGAATTCTGTTTAAAGAGAATTCTCATGCTTTGTCCATTGAAAATAAATATTGCTATTTGATCTAAACTGCATGCAAATGGATTAATACCATCTAAACCTATACTCTCTGAATGGTACAAAAAAGATGTTCCTCGGTTCCCATTAGAAATTGAATCGCTTCTAAATAGTGGTTCTGTCTTTCACGTGTACTTGTATATTCGTGAATTCCAACGAGGCGTTCTAACATTTCTGGACAAATGGTGATTTTTATTCCTTCAGATGTACCAGTATACTTAAAGTGATAGATTGGTTGTTCCTTTTCAATGACACGTAACGCTCCTCGTCCGTAAGTTGCACGGTTCAACACTTGAAAAGCGTCAAGGGCACAGGATTGAGTATATGCCGTAACCTGAAGCTCGGAGCTTGGTGTAGGGCGAATTCCTAGCTCGCGCATGGCAATTTGAGCCACACGGTAACCCAAGGCAATTTCTGGGCAAGTATGACCGTGAAAATCAATCACTTGTTCCCAAGGGGTTTTTTCGACACACATAAGCCGTACCTCCTCTACATAATTTATTGTATAACTAGAGAGCGCAAATGGGAAGTATTTAGAATATTACACAAATGTATGTTCACGTGCAGAATTTTTTAATAATAAGTAGAAAATTGAAAAAAGAAGGCATAATTAGGAAGAGAGGCAAATCTCACGCGCGAGATTTGCCTCTCTTCTCAAGGAATGAGATGCGAGGATTTCTATTATGAACGATTGAAAAGTACCCCCACGATTCCACCTACTCCGCCCGAAACGAGAGCCAAAATAGTTTTCTCACCCATTTTTAGCCACGATGGACTGCTCGACCAGAAAACTCCAGATAGGAGCAGAACCAGAAGGATAAATCCAAGGCCTACCGCTAAACCATAGTATAATCCCCTTGTGCCCGCTTGGTGAGCAATGATGAAGGCAGCGACGACGATACTGACACCAAAGATAATGTTGCTTGACAGATCGGATTCCGGAATCGACGTGAAGGAGAGTAGGAGGCCAAATACGAGAGATAAGAACAAAGCTAAGGTAGCCGCCAAGAGAATTCCCTTAAGAATTAAGCTGAACTGAAAGGGTTTGGACATCATGGGTTATCCCTCCTTTGATTGTAACAACCTATGCTTCAATCCAAAGGAGTATGACAAGAATATAATAATAGCAATGACTTAATTTGAATTTTTGAGGAGGAGTAAAAATGAAAAAGACAATCCCTGAATTCGAGAAAATGAAACAAGCTGGTGAGAAGATTACTATGTTGACAGCATACGATTATCCATCTGCCCAGTGGGTTGAAGCAGCTGGCGTTGATACAATTCTTGTAGGAGATTCTTTGGGTATGGTGGTCTTAGGTTATGATTCAACGGTACCCGTAACGATGGAAGAAATGCTTCATCATACGAAAGCAGTACGGAGAGGGGCAATGCAAACCTTTGTGATTGCAGATATGCCGTTTATGAGTTACGCTACTGCTGATCTTGCGCTAATGAATGCCGGTCGACTCATTAAGGAAGGGGGAGCCGATGCCGTAAAACTTGAAGGAGGTTTTAACGTCATTCCGATTGTTCAAACCCTAACAAACGCGGGAATACCTATCGTCGGGCATATCGGTTTGACTCCTCAGACTGCAAATCAACTTGGAGGTTTTAAAGTCCAGGGACGTGATTTAGAAAGTGCTAAGCGGATAGTCAAGGACGGTCTTGCCTTGGAGCAAGCTGGAGCCTTTTTACTCGTGCTTGAGGCGATACCGAAACAGGTTGCAGGACAAATCTCTGTGAATTTGAAAATCCCCACCATAGGAATTGGAGCAGGGTTAGACTGTGATGGGCAGGTTTTGGTATTTCACGACATATTAGGGCTTTTCGAACGGTTTAGACCTAAATTTGTCAAACAATATGCTCAACTGGGGGATGAAGCAGTTCAAGCGATTCGATCGTATCATGAAGAGGTTAAATCCAGTGTCTTTCCGGCAGATGAACATACTTTTGGTTTATCAGATGAAGTTATTGAAAAGCTTTATGGAGATAAATGAATTAAACTTAAAAGTGTATTGTTAAGGTTTAATTAAAAATAATGATAGTATAGCTTTTTCATTTAAATTTGATATAATAGAATTAATTTTAAAGCGGTTCAATAATTTTTTGTGGAAGGATGGACTTATATTGAGATTAAAAGAAAAAACACACCGAAAATTTGTCGAATTTTTTGAAAAGATTTCTAGTATGTATCAAGGTAAGGAATTCGAATTAGCATATTCAGATATACAACGTGAAACCGGAGCAGCAAGTGTAACCTTAAAACGTGCGATTCAAGCTTTAGCTGAGGATGGAGTGATTGAAGTTCATCCAGGACGCAACTCGAGATATGCTCGTTTTAGTTATCTTTTAGCTAATCAAAACCCAGAGGAAAACTCATTGGACGTTCAATCCGACGGAACGCAAAAATTAGAGAAGCAAATCGAAGAACAAACTCAGTCGGGTGGACTCCTAGAATCAGTGAATGAAGATGTCCGTGAATTAACGCAGCTTGTTGATCATCTTCGGCGTCGTGTGCGTAGTCAAGAAATGGCTATTGCCTTGCTGCAAGACCGTTTAGCAGAAATTGAGGACAAAATTAGAAAACGATAATTTCCATGCATTTGTTAGAGATTTTTTTACGCAGTGGTGTTATAATAAAAATAGATCCTGCCTTGTGCGTACGGATTATCTTGGTTTTGATCCTATTATGTGACATGGGAGCTAAATGTCGAATTAATACAACATGCCCTTACCAGAATAAGGGAAGTTGGAACGTTCGAACTAGGTGCCCACCTGCGAGAGCGGGGTCAGAAACCTGGAGTCTTACGGCAAGTTGGGGAGGGGTAGGGAATTATTCCCTACCCCTATTATTTTAAGGGGTGTAATAATGACACGGATCATATTAACTCGCCACGGCCAGACTTTATGGAACACTGAGGGGCGAGTACAAGGAACGTTAGATTCTCCGCTTACGGAAAAAGGGATACTTCAAGCTCGTTCGTTAGCATTTAGGTTAAGGGATGAGGGAATCGAGCATATATACTCTAGTGATTCCCTGCGAGCGGTGGGTACAGCGGAAGAAATCCGCCGAGAACTTGGGCTAGAAAGACTATCTACTGATTCCGCGCTACGTGAGTTCGGTTTTGGTGAATGGGAAGGGCGTATTTGGCAAGAGCTTCGTGTTGAATATCCAGAGATCTTTAAGATTTGGGACTCAGAACCACATCTTGTGACTACTCCCGGCGGGGAGAACATGGAAATTGTCCAAAAAAGGGCCTGGAAATTTTTGCAACATATCATTAAAGCCCATCAAGGCCAGACGGTTTGTCTTGTTACACATGGTCTAACCTTGAAATTGCTGGTTACAAAAGCTTTAGGCTTTGAGGTTCATGAGTGGGCTAAAACACCTTGGCAACATAATACTGCCTTAAATATACTCGAGGTTGAAGGCCAGCAGTGGGTGCCAAAACTGATTGGAGACTGTCAGCACTTAGATGATTTAGAACTTAATTAGGTCATCGACTGATTTATAACCCATTTAAACTAAATCAGACATAAGAACAACAAAAGGAGCAGGCAAATACCTGTTCCTTTTGTTGTTCTTATGTTTACCTAAGCTAATTAATCTTCGTCACTCAGTACTTTTCTCCCAGTCTTGCTTAAATATCTCACCTAATTTGGCAGATGCGACTGGGGAAGGGATAGTAATGGAAAATTCGTGATTGGCAATAAATGAATAATGGGTCCAATCTGAACTGGTTAGAAGAAATAGCTTGTTGTCAAAAATAGCCATGTGCATGCTCAACGTCTGATTACTAGGAAAATATCTTATACTAACGCCTTTTGTTTTTAATTTTTCTATGGTTACGGGTATTTTACTTGTCACTGCTCGATCAGTAATAAGTCGAATGTCGCGCCCTTTTTCGGCTGCGTCGGTTAATGCTTGAATGAGATCAGGGTCAGTGACTTCCGGAATTTCTATCCAGATTGATTTTGTGCTTGTGGTTATTTGATCTGTAAGTTGCTGTTTTACGTTGGCATTAACGGCTAAAACAATATTATCTTCGGGTAGTGAAGATGTTTTTGGCACAGGCAAAGGAAGAGTTGTAGTAAACAACCAATCTTTTGAGAATTGGCTAGCTACTTTCCAAGCAGCTTTTCCGGATAGCTCTACTGCAAGATCGTGAGCTTGTAGTCCGCTGGCTGTCCAAGGGGGACCATAGATGAAGGCGCGGTTTTGGTCGATAATCAAGTACTTGGTATGATTAACCTGCCCTTTTTGTGCTGGATAAAACTGAACCGATACGTCTTGACTTTTCAATTGATCCAATGTTGAGCGATTTACCTTTTGCCATTGGTCCAAAAGAATACGGACATCTATCCCTGAATGAGATTTAGTGAGTAGAAGCTGAATAAGTCTAGGGTCATCAAACTCTGCTTGCTCAATATAGATCGAGGTTTGAGCGGACTGAATGAGGGTTACCGTTTGATTATAGATCGGATCTTTATCAACAAAAAGAGCTTCGGCGGGCAGGTTAGAAATTGGGATAACTTTAGGAAATAGTTTTGGTACTTTAATAGTACACCCACTTAAAAGCAACGTAGAGCATAAAAGTAGAAAGAGGAAAGCGATGAAAGACTTTCGTTTTGACATGGTGCATACTTCTCCCAAGTTTAATCTTATCTTTAGTATACCATATACGTTCAAAAGGTTCCTAGTATTGTGTGGCATAACCCCAATAAGTTTTTCATAAGAATTGGCAAAGCGATTTTACACTTTGAAAGGGTATAAAACTATGAAATTTTTCAAAACTAGTGTCATTATATTGGTAGCAATTTTATGTCTTATGGTTATTTCATGGCAGGTCTACACTAACACAAGAATTTCGTACCCCAATGGGGTTACATCGTCATTCTCAGCTGCAAAGGCATATGAGCATGTAACATACCTTGCTCAAAAAATTGGGCCCAGACCAGCTGGAAGTAAGTCGGAGCTAAAGGCTGCGCAGTATATTTCTTATGTGTTGAATCAAAATGGCTGGAAGGTACATGAACAGCCTTTTAGCAAAGCTGTGGCTCGAGAGACCTCAGTCATCCAACGTGAACAACAAGTTGAACTGATCAACAGCCAAAACATTATTGCGGAATTGCCAGGTAACCGTCCCGACACTATTGTCGTAGGTGCCCATTACGATTCTGCAAGTTTAAATGCTCCTGGTGCAGTGGACAATGCTTCAGGTGTCGGGGTTTTACTCGAACTCGCTAGAGTGCTGAGTCAAGAACCTCATGAAGATACCTATCAATTTATTTTCTTCGGAGCAGAAGAGTATGGTCTTGTGGGGTCCCAATTCTATACAACCCAAGCAGATTTATCAGCCGTTCGATGGATGCTCAATGTCGACATGGTGGGGACTCCCTTGGAAATAGACGTAGCAGGTAAGAAATCTACTCCTCCTGAGCTAATTAAGCAAGTAGTTGCATTGGCGGGCGAGAGTCATATCTCCTTTCATCTTAGTCGCGATTCTATCTTAATGGCCCGTGAAAGTACTCAAGGCGGCGCAAGCGATTTTAGTTCATTCTTGGATAAGAGAATTCCAGCACTTGGACTCGGTATTTCTGGGCGCCCAGCGGGATATTTTCATCGACCTGAAGATCGCCTCGATCGTGTTTCTATGGAAGAAATGAAGAAAGTTGGCGATTATGCCCATCGTTTGCTGACGAATGTAAAGTTGGAGAAGCTGGGACCCCATGTATGGGATGAATTATATTTACCTTTTCAAATTGGCAAGAATGTGTTTATTCTCCCGAACTATGGAATCCTTATTTTCACCTTCTTCACGTTTATAGTTACGGTTTTCCTCTTGATACAGTTTTTGAGAAAAAATTCGAATAAGCATATATTAGACTGGAAAGGAATTTTGGGAATTCTAGGAGTTACTATAGTTTTGAGTCTGATTGTAGTTGGCTTAAGTGGAATTGGAGAAATTCTTTGGTCTTGGATTAAACAGGTTAAGTTACTATACTACGCTTATCCTACACTCTTTGTACTAGCTCGTATTGGCATCGCCCTTGGGATATTAATAATCCTAGCGAGTTGGATTGATAAGCTCCCTTTAGCACGGGACCCCCATCTTTATTGGTTTATAGGAGTAATATTCCTATTAGGGGTCAGCTTATTATTAGCACTTTCTCGAATTGACCTCGCTTTTCCCTTCGTATTTTGGCTTCTATGCTTTGATTTACAGATTTTCTTACCTAACATTATCTTGGTAGTTTTGGGCCCATATTTTATCTATTGTCTGCACTTTGAACTCTTGAATTCACAGCAGTGGGTCAGCTTTTATGAAGCAATCCATAAATATCCCTTAATTTTCCTTGGGATTTATGGTTTACTACTTGTCCCCTTCTTTTTAGCTTGTTTACATGTTGTGATTACAAAGAAAGAACTTGTAAAAAAAATAGTTTACCATACCCAAAAGCCTGCGTTAGCTGTTACCTGCTTAGTTGTTCTATTTTTAGGGTTGATTCCGACCTACACAAAAGATTACCAGCAAGCGGTTACGGTTCGTGAGGAGTGGTCAGGAAGTAGTGAAGGCTTGGTACATATTTTCTCAAGTGAACGTTTGCCAAATCAGCTAGTGAAAGACCTAAGCGGACAGGAAGGTAAGAGTCTCTATGTACCCATACTTAATGTAAGCCCGCCATTAATAGTTAATACATCAGTCGTAGAAAAGAACAAAAACTCAGAGAGAACCCTCGAAATTTCAATCAAACTTAATTATTCAAGCGAGCCGTATTTAGTCCGTCTTCATTTAGAAGGTCCTAAACCCTTTGAAGTACAAACTGACGAGTTTTTGCCCATGTCTAAAATTCCTAAAAAATTTCAACTGAAGGGAGTGCAACAATCGTCTGGAAACTATTCAATTATCCTCCAGAGAACGCCTCCTCAGAGAAATACTATTCATTTGTCTATAGAAACTCAAAGCGAAATAACGTGCTCTATTGAGGCAATGTTTCCTGATACGTCCCCACGTATACAAATTCAGCACGCGCTCGTATCGCCGGATTACCAGATCCAGTTTAAAGAGAGTTATGATTTTTAAAGGAAAATTGATCCTGCATACGTTAAATATATAGGGGGAAAATAAAGTAAGGAAGGTGATAAAATGTATAAGACGATCGCTGTTGAAGATGGACTCGCAAATGTTACTCAGGCTCTAAATAATGCAGGTTTTAAAACGACTCAGTTAGAAGGTTCTTCTTTACGTAATGTTCAAGCTGTTGTTGTTAAAGGAGACGGAACCAATATTTTTGTTCCGGAATGGCCAGTGAAGATCCCTGTTATAAACGCATCAGGTCGAAGTGCTGATGAAATCGTGGATGTTGTGCGAGATCGATTCTCTTAAAATGGAGACGTGTTGAAGTGAATTTGAATTGAGTCCTTTGTTAACCGTCCTTATAATGAGGACGGTTTTATAGTCACCAAAAAGAGGGTAATTGCCATATAATGGAATGTAGAAGTGGATCTTATTTTAGGAAGGAGTTGCTCTTATGTTTGGATTTGGGCTTATTCCCTTTGCTTTGGGCTTTGGTTTAGGAACGCTTGCGTCACCGCGCTATATCCCCACTGGCTATCCCTATCCTGCCCCATATCCTTATCCATACCGGACGTGGTATTAGAAATTTAGACTTATTACAACGATATGAAATAAATCAATAAAAGGAAGCAAAAGCTTCCTTTTATTGAACTTTCAAGGTATATTTTTAAGGATGATCATGTCATATTAAAGGTAGACTGGAAAGCGAGGAAGATTTAATGACTGTTCCAAAGGCATTTCTTAAACAAAATCGTAAGAAAAGGCTCGAGCAAGGGCATCCTTGGGTTTATCCCGGTGAAATCGAAACGATTGAGGGAGATCCTCAGGGTGGGGATATTATACATATTTTTAATCATGTCGGACATTTTTTAGCCAAGGGATTTTATAATCCTCTATCCCAACTCATCATTCGCATTCTGACCTATTCCGAGCAAGTTGAAGTGGATGAAAACTTATTCCTGGATAAAATCGAGCAAGCTTGGAAGCGGCGGAAGTGGTTATCACCGGAAATTTCATCGTGTCGGGTTGTCCATGGGGAAGCGGATTTCTTACCAGGGTTAATTATCGATAAGTATGAAGATGTCCTAGTTGTTCAAATTCTTTCCTTGGGGATAGAAGTGCGCCGCCAATGGGTCTATAATTCGTTGAGAAAGATCTTTAACCCTAGAGGTATCTATGAACGAAGCGATGTTCCGGTAAGACGACTTGAGGGACTCGAGGAAAGAGAGGGTTTTGTTGATGAGCCGTTTGACACCCAAGTAACAGTTCGTGAAAATGGGTTAAGTATTGTAGTGGATGTAGCTGAGGGACAGAAAACAGGCTATTTCTTTGATCAGAGAGAAAATAGAGCAGCCTTGAAGCCTCTGATGACAGGATGGGGGGCTAGGCACGGTATTAAAGTTGAGGGAGATGGGCCTCCGATCGATGCGAAAGGCAGAGAACTAAAGAATCCCTTTTGGGATGGTGCTGAAGTGTTAGATTGTTTTTCGCATACGGGTTCATTTATGTTACATGCCTGTCTATTCGGTGCCAAAAAGGTAACGTGTTTAGATATCTCAGAGAAGGCTATTGAAATGGCCAGAGGTAATGCTTTGCTTAATGGCTTTTTACATCGTACTGAATTTGTGGCAGCCAATGCTTTTGACTTTTTGAGGGAAAAAGTGAAGGATAAAAAAACTTGGGATATTGTTATTTTAGACCCTCCTGCATTTGCCAAAAATCGTAAAGCATTAGAAGGGGCCGTACGGGGATATAAAGAAATAAATCTTCAGGGTATGAAGATGGTTCGCGAAGGTGGTATTTTGGTTACGGCATCATGTTCGTACCATTTAAGTGCCGCGCGGTTTTTGAATATGCTACAAGATGCAGCTATGGACGCGCATAAAGTATTGCGGCTGATTGAATTTAGACGAGCTGGCCTAGACCACCCTGTGCTTCTAGGAAGTGAAGAAACAGACTATTTGAAGTTTGCTATTTATGAGGTATTTAGTCGTTAGTTTTTTTGCAGATGACCCTTTGCAAAGGGCTTTCTTTGACATATAATAGAAATTATATGGAGGAGGGCTGGGGGTGGAAGAATTGAAAACATTCGAAACTATTTGCAAACTGTTGCGCAATCGCGCCTATAAGGTTACCCCTCAGCGTCAGACGATACTAGAAACGTTTCTGGAACATGTAGATCGTCATTTGAGTGCTGAAGAAGTGTATATGCTTGTTAAACATCAAAACCCGGAAATTGGCTTAGCTACGGTTTACCGTACACTAGACATATTGGCGGAAATTGGAGTTTTACTAAAAAATGATTTCGGTGATGGGCGAAGCAGGTATGAATTCAGCAGAAAAGATGAACATCATCATCACCATCACCTCATTTGTTTACGTTGTGGAAATGTCTCTGAATTTGATGATGATTTATTAGAATCACTCGAAGCTGTCATCACCAAACGCAATAATTTTAAAATAATGGATCATAATTTAAAATTTTATGGATACTGCCATAATTGTGAAGAGGCGCTATAAAGCGACCTCTTTATTTTTCTTGCAAGTAGAATTCTTTATGTCATTGTAAACTATTTAAACGAACCAGAGGAAGTATTTCGGAAAACTGACGAGAGAAGTGGATATGGTAGTTCCTTTTTAAGAAATAACGCGCATTTCAGTGGCATTTGACGTTCGATTTTAGGAATAAAGAGAAGGGGATAGAGCACCGGAAGGAGAAGTCTAATATGGTAAAATAAGTAAAAAGGGGCGAAGACTATGGATCTACCTTTGGCCTCAAATGTTAAACAAAAAAGGCCATCTCTTCAAAATTCGTATATGTGGAGTTTTTTCCAAGCCCAATGGCATCATCGTTTCGGTAAGACGGACGAAGCTATCAGGTATTGGGTGGATTTGTTAAATCGGAATTCGCCTAAACTATGTTTAACAGAGGTGCGATATTTAATTGAGGCACAAGCGTTTCAAGAAGCGAGAGATTATTTGGAAAGTCTGGAAGGTAACCAGATTGAAGATTCACCTGATATAAGTTATCTTCTCTCACGCTGTTATCTTGGACAAGCACTTATTCCACAGGCTAAAGAAACGATCATGCGGGCAATTCAAACAAAACCTCAGAATGCAATTTATTGGGATCTGCTAGCTGATTGTCATTTGGAACTTGGAGATTGGCGTGAGGCGATAAAGGCCTTGGATAATTCTTTGCGGGCTGCGCCTCAAAATGCTGAAACAAATTATCGTCTTGGAATCATTTACGCGTTTCATAATGAACATCTAGAAGCTTTAAGGTGTTTTCAAGGATGTTGTCAACTTCGACCACGAGAATCCTTATATTGGGAAATGAAAGCTGAGATGCATCTGGTATTGGAACAGTTGTCCGATGCTTGTATAAGTTTTGACAGAGCGCTTCGTTATGGAGGAACCCCGGATTTAGCGGCAAGATTAGCGTATTGTTACATTCAAAATGATAAGATCAAAAAAGGAATTGAGTATTATAAATTTGTACTTAAATATGAACCTGATCATTATGATGCATTATGTAACCTTTCAGCTGTTTATCAAAACCAGGGCCGATCTCAGGATGCTTTAAATTTGTTAGATCGTGCAAAAAATATTTATCCTAACGATCCTATTCTACTTAATAATTTAGCCTTTACTTTGGTTCATCAGGGGCGTACCAGAAAAGCTACAGAATACTACCGTGAAGCTCTGGCGTTAGCACCCAACAATCCGCTCATTCTTTACAATTTAAGCGTTTGCTTAACTCGCAAAGGAAATTGGCAGGAAGGCATTGATTCACTGAACAAACTCTTTGAAATAGACCCGAACCATTCAGCGGGATGGGCCTTACTGGGAAATATTTATGACCAAATGGATGAATCCGATACGGCGATCGACTGTTTTAATAAGGCATTAAAGCTAGCATAACCGAGAAGGGAGAATCCCTTCTCTTTTTTTATTGCACGATAGTAAATAAGTGTTACGCTTTCGATATTAGATTGATATTTCATTTTTCTTTTGCAAATAATAATGTTAGAATAAATGTACTATGTCAAATAAGGAGAATAAAATGTTTCAGGTATGTGTTCAAGCGCATTTCGATGCTGCTCATTTTATCCGCAACTATGACGGTAAGTGTGCCAACTTGCATGGTCATCGTTGGAATGTTGTTGTTTGTATTGAAGGTAAACAATTAGATCATTTAGGAATGCTAATAGATTTTAGCGAAGTTAAGCTGACTATTCGAAAAGTCTTAAAGTTTCTAGATCATAGTTTATTAAATGACCTGCCTTCCTTTGGACCTGATGGGGTCAATCCAACCGCCGAGCACCTCGCAGAATTTTTATTTATGAAATTAAAGCAAGATTTGGTTCTATCTGAAAAACGTTTAGCTTGGGTCAAAGTTTACGAATCTCCGGATACTTGGGCCATTTTTAAGGAGGACTAATAAATGGCAGGAATCGCCTTACTTTCGGGTGGCTTGGACTCAACGGTTGCGTTGGCGCTCTACTTAGAAAAGGACATTGTAAATTTAGCCCTTACTTTTGATTATGGACAAAGGGCCAGTGAAAAAGAAGTTTCTGCCGCACGAAAAATTGCAGAGTATTATAACATTCCACATCACGTAATTCCCCTACCTTTTTTACAGGAACAGACTCATTCTGCTCTAGTTAATCGTTCTGAGGATTTGCCCAATATGGAATTTGAAGAACTTGATCTTCAAGAAATAACGCTCCAAAGTGCTCGTCAGGTATGGGTCCCCAATCGCAATGCCCTTTTCTTAAACATCGCTGCCGTTTTCGCAGAAAACATGGGAGAATCTACGTCTTTGATTACAGGTTTTAATCGTGAGGAGGCGGCGACGTTTCCAGACAATTCTTTGGAATTTATAGAGGCTATAAATCGATGCTTCCTATACTCAACTCAAGAAAAGGTGACCGTAGTGAGTCCCACTTCCATTTTCGCAAAAATGGAGATTGTTAGAGAAGGATTGCGAATGAATATTCCTTTTGAGCATATATGGAGTTGTTATGAAAGTACGGAGAGGGTATGCGGGCAGTGTGAGAGTTGCCAAAGGTTAAAACGTGCCTTGATAAGTAATAATGCTCAGGGACTTGTCAATCAACTATTTAATGTCAATGAAGAACTTTGTGAAAAAGAACTTGAATAAGTTTAAACTGCCTGAGAAAAGAGGAAACACTCATGAAATACCATGTATTACAAAAACTTCTGAACTATGATGGCAGTCAACTCCAATCCTTATTTGCCTATAAAAACTTTGGTCTTATGGGTGATAGCATAAGCGTGTTTCGGGGATCGTGCCGTGTAGAACAAGATGAGATGGTGGATATGGAGGATGTCTTAGCTCAGGACTGGATTTATAGTGAGGACATGTTGCATTTTATTGTTGAACATTTCGAATTGGATTTAGAAAAGACTATTATTCGTCAAAGGCTATTGATCGCTACGATCAAAGAAGAACTCGAAAAGCTTGGTGTTAAAACTCTGAGCCGGAGTGGGGATGACCTTTATGAAGAGGACAAAAAACTCTCGGTGAGTATCAGTACCCTTTCCCCGGTATCCACTCTGATCCATTGTGGACTGAATGTGTCGAATAAGAACACGCCGATTCCCACTATTGGCCTGGCGAACCTTCATATTCAGGATGTATTATCGTTTGGAGAGAATGTTGCCAAACAGTATTGTGATGAGGTCCTATCTATGCGCCTTGCGCGTTGCAAAGTTCGAGGAGTTCAATAATGCAAAAAATACCTATTACAGAAATTTTTTCGTCGATTCAAGGGGAAGGTCCATACGTCGGAGTCCGACAAATTTTCCTCCGTATACCCAAGTGCAACTTGGCGTGTCCTTACTGTGATACTGAGACTAAGATGTCACAACAGTTCCGAATTGAGTCAGTACCTGGTTCTCGGGATTTTAACGAGATGGAAAACCCCGTGCCCCTTGATAAACTATTAGAGTTGCTTCATACCTATGATTTTTCCATGCATCACTCTCTAAGCATCACAGGAGGAGAGCCCCTTCTTTGGGCCGATGAACTCCAAGTTTTATTACCCATTCTAAAAGAAAAAGGTTTAACAATCTATCTTGAGACCAATGGGACTTTGCCGGATCAACTTCTTAAAGTTTTACCTTGGGTCGATATCATCAGTATGGATATAAAATTGCCGTTTAATGGACAGGCTTTCTGGGATGTTCACGAATCTTTTCTAAGATATAGCTTGCCAAAAGAAGTCTTTGTAAAAATTGTCGTTCATGAGGAAACTATCTCGAAAGATCTACAACAAGCCTGTGACCTAATTGCAAGAGTTGACCCATCGATTCTAACAATTTTACAACCTGTTACCAAAACAAAAAATATTAATGTTCCCAAGCCTTACCAACTCTTAGAGTGGCAAAACCTTTTTCTGAAGAAACTTATTAACGTTCGAGTCATTCCTCAAACACACGTTTATATTGGACAGCTTTAATATTCGTTTAACGGGGAGACTATGAGGGTAAAGGAGAAGAAGAGCAATGGGGATGGATTTAGAAAAAATCGAGAAAGCCGTTTACATGATTTTGGAGGCCATAGGGGAAGACCCTGAACGTGAAGGATTAATAGATACACCGAAGCGTGTAGCCAGAATGTATGATGAGGTATTTGCCGGGTTACATGACGATCCTAGTCGACACTTAAAAGTACAATTTTCAGAAGAGCATGAAGAGATGGTAATTGTTAAGGATATTCCTGTCTATTCCATGTGCGAACATCATCTTGTACCCTTTTACGGAAAGGCCCATATTGCTTATATCCCGCGGAAGGGGAAAATTACTGGGTTATCAAAATTTGCTCGTGTCGTTGAAGGGTTTGCACGCAGACCGCAGCTTCAGGAACGTTTGACATCGCAAATCGCCAATGCTATCATGGGCGAACTTGACCCACTCGGTGTTGTGGTTGTGATTGAGGCAGAGCATATGTGTATGACCATGAGAGGTGTTAAGAAGGCAGGTTCACAAACATTAACGTCTGCAGTTCGTGGGATCTTCAAAACTAATTCCATTACAAGATCTGAGGCTTTTTCGCTGATTCAGGGATACAAACGCTAAGAAAGAGGTAATCATGGGTAATCAACCAACAAACCCGTCCGTTCCCCAAGGAAAGATAGAACTTATTGCCACTCTAAGGTTGGGTTTAAATGGTGAACTCTACAAGATAGTTGATTTTCTTAATAAGAATTTGAAAGATCATAGACTAATGTTTGGCTTAACAAAAAAAGACGATAAGATGGTAATCTCTGTCTACGAAGTAGAGTGAGTGGGGGGAATGGAATGCATATTTTACTGACAAATGATGATGGCTATCATGCACCTGGGATTCAAACTTTACACCGAATCCTTAGATTACACACAAACCATGAAATTAGCATTGTTGCCCCGGAAGGTCAGCGTTCAGCTACTGGACACTCTATCACTTTGTTTCAGCCTCTATTTATTTCAGAACATAATCTTGAAGGACAGCGGGGGTATGCTATTAGCGGAACTCCTTCTGACTGCGTTAAACTTGCGATTCAGGGGGGGCTTATTCCCAAACCTGATCTCCTTATTTCAGGTATAAACCATGGCCCAAACTTAGGTACGGATATTTTTTATTCGGGAACTGTCTCTGCAGCGATGGAAGGTGTATTACTCGGGGTTCCTTCGATAGCGGTATCTTTAGCAAGCTTTGAGCTTGTGGATTTTGAACCAGCAGCAAATTTTTTAGTAAAACAATTAGATTTCATCATTCAGCATCATCGGGAAGGATTAGTCAATATCAATATTCCGGGCAAGCCTGAGTCTGAGTGGCGTGGTCTAAAAGTAACTAGATTAGGCAAAGCTATTTATGATAATGTTTTCGAACGTCGTGTTGACCCACATGGAAGGACCTATTTTTGGCAGTCTGGAAATTTGACTCAAGACCTTGAAGACGATACAGATTTAAGAGCGATACAGGAAGACTTTATTTCCATCACACCTATGCATAGCGATTTAACGGATTTCAAGTGTCTTCAGCCCTGGCAAACCGTTTTTAACCGGAAATAATTAAAGGAGTACAGAATTTCTGTACTCCTTTAATTTAACTTTAGATAGTTTTTAAGTTACAGGGAAGTCGTACTATTAAGAGATTCCTTTGCTCTGCGAATCATTGTTTTAACCATACTACCACCGATTCTTCCTCCCACATGACCACATTCCCGAGAAGTCATATTTTCCCATCCTTGAGTTTTAATCTTCGAACTTAGGCCTAATTCTTCTGCAACTTCCCATTTGAATTGTTCCAACACAGACTCTGGAAGGATACCACTGTTGTTCCGATTGTTTTTTCGGCTCATTTATGACATCTCCTCTCATTCTATATCTTTGGGACAGTTGTAGTATTCACATATTGTTGGCGATTTATAGTGTTCAAATTATGGATAGTAAATGTCTTTTTGCTAATGGAGGAAGTTTAATTTATGATTATGGAAACTTTTATCGTTTACTTTATCCTTTTTATTGTTACATTTTCTTACCCCGGGTTCAGAAACAAAGAAAAACCAAATACATTATTAAAGTTGCTGGCAGTTCCCGCACTTTTAGGCGTTATAATGGTTCTTTTAACGGTTATTAAGGTCTACTTTGTCTATAAATTTTTAGTTCTTTTATTTATTCTTGGAACATTTCTTTTGTCATATTGGCAATTAGGGGATCAAATTCGCCGCTGGTGGAAATAACTTAGAACTCATTTAAAGATTGATAAATTTGCCAATCCACGGAAGACGTTTCAAATCTGTGAACGTTACGCCACCATTGATAAATAATATCATACTGTAAAGTGTAAATCCGAGTGAAAATTCAATGAGATAACCAATGACGTTTCCCCCGAAGATCGGGTCCAAAAAATGAAAAACGAGCAGCATGCCGATTCCTCCACTAACAGGTTGGAGGACGAATCGTTGAAGGTCTAACGCCATTCCTGTGTACCGGGCAATTGCCGTGATATTTAGGGCAGCCATAATAAAAAAACCAATTGTATAGGCCCAAGCTGTTCCACGGAGGCCCCATTGGGGAAGGCCTGTTAGATAGATTAAGACTGGAATGCGAATGATCGCCGCAATGATGGAATGAAGGACAGGAAGTTGAACCTTCCCAAGTCCTTGAAGTATTCCGGTTGTGGTTTGTTGAATATAGGAAAAAATACCCCCCAAAGCTAACACACGCAGAACGGGAGCGATATCCATACTTCTGAAAAATGCTGTGAGTGGCCGGGAAAAATAAAATAGAATAATCAGGCAAGGAATTCCGATAAGAATCGTTAACCGAATGGCTTCTGCACTGCGGGCTCGGACGATGTGAAATTGGCGTCGTGCAGCTGCTTCGGAAATCGCAGGGACCAGTGAAGTTGCTAAGGCAAAGGTAAAGACACTCGGGAAAGTAAGTAACGTAAAAGCTGCACCTCCAAGTTGCCCGAATAAAGTAGTTGCTGCCCGCGCTCCATATCCGGCTACTTGAAGGCGCATGGGAATGAGCATGGCATCCAAGGCAGATAAACCTGTGGAAAACAGCCTTCCTACGGTTACAGGAGAAGCAAGGTGCCATAATTGGCTCATGATGAGCCGTGAGGAATAACCGGATTCCTGACTTTTCTCAGTGAAGTTGGGCTTAACCCTCCGATACTGAAGAGCAATGGCCAATAAACCAACCAGTTCTCCTGCTAACATGCCCAAAGCTAATCCTGCCGCAGCCCATTCTACTCCGTCCCGGAGAAGCCTAATGGCTATAGTATAACCGACTATGACTCGTACAATTTGTTCGCAAATCTGGCTAATCGCTGTCGGGATCATGTTTTGTAAACCTTGGAAGTAGCCGCGAAAAGCCGAAGACACGGAAACAATAAAAATGGCTGGGGTACAAATTAGAAATATATTAAGTACCCTAGGATCTGGAAAAATTCGATGAGCGAGGTATGGAGTAAGGAAATAGAGAACGGTTGATACAACGGCACCTGAAATACTGAGAAACCAAAGGGCCAGACGGAAGATAGCTTGGGCTTGGCGTACACGCCCAAGGGACACTTCTTCGGAGACCATTTTCGCAATCGCCAAGGGAATGCCGGCGGTGGTGAAGACAAGGGCCAACATGTAGATCGGGAATACCATGTTAAAAAGACCATAGGCTTCACCCCCAATATTGTTCATGATTAGATATTGGAAAGTAAAGCCCAGAATACGGTTTAACAGATTAGCTCCCAAGAGTATGGTCGCTCCGTAGACAAAAGTCCTTTTCGGCATAAAACCCTCCAATATCGTAGTTGACGAAATAGTAAACTATTATGGGGTCAAGTTTTCCTTAATAACCATATGCTTGTGGAAAAAAAGAAATGCTTTTCTCTGGGGGAATATTGCTATAAAAGTGGGGCATTCTACCTCCGAATAGGAGGAATCAAAGTGTGGAAACTCATTAAAAATGCAAAACTTTATACTCCTGAACTGATTGAGGATACGGACGTTCTAATTGTTGGCAAGTGTATAGCGGCTATAGGAAAGAAATTGCTCTTTCCCGACTTTGTGAAAGGAGATGTGATTGATCTTCAAGGCAAAACAATGGTCCCAGGGTTTATCGATGCTCATGTGCATATATGCGGAGGAGGGGGAGAAGCAGGCCCGTCATCGCGTACTCCAGAAATTCAACTTTCCCAATTAACTCGAGGGGGAACGACGACGGTTGTTGGCTGTTTAGGGACCGATTCCGTATCCCGTTCTATGTCAGAACTTCTCGTTAAGGCTCAAGCACTTGAAGATGAGGGAATTTCGTCGTTTGTCTATAGTGGTGCCTACCAGGTACCGACTAGGACTCTGTTACCGACATTACAACAGGACTTGGTGTTGATCAAAAAAGTCATAGGTGCAGGAGAAATCGCGATATCGGATCATCGTTCGGCCCAACCTCAAATAGCGGAACTTGAGCATTTAGCTGCTGAGGCTCGAGTAGGAGGGATGCTTGGAGGAAAAGCTGGGGTGGTTCATCTCCATCTTGGAGAGGGAAAGCAAGGATTGCAACCCATTTGGACGATTCTTGATCAAACCGAGATTCCCATTACGCAATTTATGCCTACTCACATTAACCGCACGCATTCTCTCCTGGAACAAGGGATTCAATTTCTAATCGCAGGTGGATGTATTGACCTTACTGCTGGATGTGACGATTTTCCTGCGGAACTGCAGGTACCTGCTGTCTTGCATTTGTTACACGAACGTCAAATCCTTAATGATCGGGTCACCGTGACTTCTGATGGGAATGGAAGTATGCCCCAATACAACGAAGCTGGCGTGCTTGTTGGCATGGGCGTCGGTTCGGTAGAGGTTCTGTGGCGTGATGTTAGAGAGTCAGTGTTACGCTTTGGACTTCCCATGGAGGTTGCTTTGCGAACAATTACCTCTAATGTGGCAAATGTACTTCACTTAGAACACAAAGGTATGATTCGTGTCGGTTATGATGCAGATCTAGTGGTCCTGGATGAAGATTTACAGGTCCAGGATGTCTGGGCAATGGGGATTCATATGGTAGACAATAAAGAAACACGGGTTTGGGGGACCTACGAAAAACACCGCGGGCCATAAAATACTTCTTATGAGGTATATATAGACTTTAGAAAGCAAAAAGAGCTATTTGCGATCATTTCGCAAAACAGCTCTTTTTATGATTTTTCTGAATATGTTTAAATACAACTATTAATAAACAAATTCAGGTAACGGTTCCTTACTTTTGGATTGAAGTTGTTCGGAGAGAATGATAAACTGATGTTAGTAGAAACTAACATCATTTTCGCAAGTAGGGAGAATAAAGCTGTGTTTTTAAATACAGAAGATAAAATCTTAAATGCCTCCATAGTTCTTTTCTCTCAAAAAGGATATAACGCAGTGACAACTAAAGAAATTGCTAAAGAAGCTGGCGTAAGCGAAATGACACTTTTTAGGCATTTCGAAAGCAAGCATAATTTATTTGAAAAGGCATTTGATAAATTCGTATTTTCTCCTGAATTTAGAGCTTTATTTGAAGGATTAGAATGGGATTTAGAAAAAGATTTAACGAAAATATGTTCCTCTTATCAAGATACATTATATAAAAATCAAAAGATTATTTTAATGCATTTAAAGAATGATGAATTGAACCCACAATTTGATGCGACATTGTTTAAGTTTCCTAATGAGTTGAAGAGACTATTGTCTCGCTATTTCGAAAAAATGAGGGATAGAGGGGTCATACAGGAAAATCCTGAAGCATTGGCCACCACTTTTTTAACGACAAACTTCGGTTTATTTATTACCTTTTTGATTATGAATAAGCTAACCTTTGACACAGATATCCAAGTATGTATTTCAAGTTTTGTTAAAATTTTCGCAAAAGGAATAACCTGTTCTATGTAGTTTCGCAATTATCAATTCACAAATGTTATACATAGTGGAGGAATAAAATGAGTAGTGTTTTAAATATTGGCTTGGATGTTGGTTCTACAACCGTAAAAATAGTAGTCCTGGATGCTGGTGAAAATATTGTTTATAAAAAATATCTTAGGCATTTTTCTAATATAAGAAGTACTGTCGTTACAATACTTGATGATGCCAAAGCGATGTTACACGGACACTTATTGACCCTGATGGTGACTGGATCGGGGGGGTACAATATTTCCCAGAAGCTTGAGGTCCCATTTATTCAAGAAGTGATAGCATGTACGAACGCAATTAAAAGTGTCATTCCTAATACGGATGCTGCTATAGAACTTGGAGGCGAGGATGCCAAAATAACCTATTTTGGAGAATCCGTTGAACAGCGAATGAATGGAACCTGTGCCGGAGGTACAGGGGCGTTTATTGATCAAATGGCCTCATTATTACAAACCGATGCTCCGGGATTAAATGATCTTGCCAAAAACTATCATACAATTTACCCCATTGCATCTAGGTGCGGGGTATTTGCTAAGACCGATGTACAGCCCTTGTTAAATGAAGGAGCGGCCAGAGAGGATATTGCTGTGTCCGTCTTACAGGCCGTAGTCAATCAAACGATTAGTGGCCTGGCCCAGGGCCGTCCAATTATTGGAAATGTCGCGTTTTTAGGCGGTCCGCTCCATTTTATGTCAGAGCTAAGAGGGCGTTTTATTGAAACCCTTAATCTGCAAAACAAGAATGTAATCTTTCCTAACGATTCACAATTTTTTGTAGCGATCGGAGCCGCACTTTCTTCTCGAGGTAAGATGCCTTTCACATTCGAGTGTTTATCCGGAAAAACGCCCATGATTCATAAGATTAATAATGTCGAGAGTGAAAAGCTGGAAATTTTATTCGCCAATGATGAGGAGTATATCGAGTTTAATGAGCGACATTCCTCACATAAGGTCAAGCGTATAGAACTAGACAGTTACGAAGGAAATGCCTATCTCGGGATTGATGCAGGGTCGACGACCACCAAGATTGCGCTTGTGGATGAAATGGGGAGCTTATTATATTCGCACTATGGCAGTAATATGGGGAATCCCCTAGAATCGACTATAGATGCTTTAAAAAGTTTGTATGCAAAACTAAATGACAAAACATCCATTGTTAACTCAGCTGTTACCGGCTATGGGGAGCATCTTATAAAAGCTGCCCTGAAAGTGGATATCGGAGAAATTGAAACGGTAGCTCATTATACAGCTGCGAATTTCTTCCTGCCGGGTGTTGATTTTGTCTTAGATATTGGTGGGCAAGACATGAAAAGCTTAGTGATACGGGATGGGGTCATTGATTCAATCACTTTGAATGAAGCATGTTCTTCTGGATGTGGATCCTTTGTAGAAACCTTTGCAAATTCTCTAAACCTGGATGTCGAAGAATTTTCCAGATTAAGCCAGGAGTCAAGACATCCTGTCGATCTTGGGACTCGTTGCACGGTATTTATGAACTCTAAAGTAAAACAGGCACAGAAAGAAGGAGCTGAGATTAGTGATATTTCCGCGGGAATATCCATTTCAGTCATTAAGAATGCTCTTTATAAAGTGATTCGCTTGAGAAATGCTGAGGACCTTGGTAAGAAAATCGTCGTCCAGGGGGGGACTTTTCATAATGATGCTGTCCTTCGGGCTTTTGAGAAAATAACAAAACAAGAAGTGGTTCGTCCGGATATAGCAGGCATCATGGGTGCTTTTGGTGTTGCTTTGATTGCTAGAGATCGTTATGAATTTGGGAATCAATCTAACCTCGTACAAGGTAATGATTTGTTGGATTTCAAAACAGAGACATCGACAAAACGTTGTGGATTATGTGGGAACAATTGCTTAGTCAGTATCAAACGGTTCTCGGGTGGGAGTGAGTATATTTCAGGAAACCGTTGCGAAAGAGGCGCTGGAAAAGACGTCGTAAAAAGAGAAATACCCAATCTCTATGAATATAAGTATAAAAGAGTTTTCAGCTACAAGCCCTTAACAAAAGAAAAGGCGTGGAGAGGGACGATCGGAATTCCTCGCGTTTTAAATATCTATGAGGACTACCCCTTTTGGTTTACGTTTTTTACGGAACTGGGTTATCAAGTTATTATTTCTGGCCGATCATCTAAACAAATTTATGAGCTGGGAATGGATACAATTCCTTCTGATTCTGCCTGTTACCCGGCTAAACTTGTACACGGACACATGATTGACTTAATGAATAAGGGGGTAAGGAAATTATTCTATCCCTGCATTCCTTATGCCCGACCAGAGGATCCAAAGGCAGATAACCATTACAATTGCCCCATTGTGACATCTTACCCAGAGACCATCAATGCGAACATGGATAACCTTAGGGAACCTGGTGTTACGTTTTATCACCCTTTCTTACCACTGGATATGCCAAGTAGAATGGTTAAACGATTGTCTGAAGAGTTAGCACCTGAAAAAATACCAAAGCGTGAGCTTGCTAGCGCTCTGAAGAAGGCTTATGCAGAACAAGACAGGTATAAGGAAGAGGTACGAATAAAAGGAGAAGAAACCCTGCTCTATATCCGGGAAAAAAATCTAAAGGGAATTGTTCTCGCAGGCAGACCTTATCACATTGATCCAGAAATTAATCATGGAATACCAGAGATGATCGGTTCCTATGGATTCGCAATTTTGTCCGAAGATTCTATTCAGCATCTCGGTGAGGTTGAGAGACCTTTGAGGGTTGTAGATCAGTGGGTATATCATTCAAGAGAGTACACTGCGGCTAGCTATGTAGCGGAACAAAGAGATTTAGAGTTAATTCAACTGAATTCGTTTGGATGTGGACTTGATGCAGTAACCACTGACCAAATTAAAGAAATTCTTGAAGCCTTTGGAAAAATATATACGGTGCTGAAAATTGATGAGATTAACAACTTAGGTGCCGCAAGAATTCGTTTACGGTCCATGATCGCGGCTATCATTGAGCGAGATAAGAGAAATTTTATTCCCAAGAAGATTTATAATAAGCCACAGAAAGTTTTATTTACCAAAGAAATGAAGAAAACACATACTATTTTAGCGCCACAGATGTCACCGATTCATTTCCAGTTTTTTAAGACAGGATTTGAGAATGCGGGGTACACGATCGAATTTTTGCCCTCCGTTGATAAGTCCGCGATTGACGAAGGGCTAAGGTATGTGCATAACGATGCTTGTTACCCGGCTATTATCGTCGTAGGCCAGTTAATGAAAGCGTTGGGATCTGGTAAGTATGACTTGAACAACACTTCGGTGATTATTTCCCAAACTGGGGGTGGATGCCGAGCGACAAACTATATCGCGTTTATCAGAAAGGCGTTAAAAGACGCTAACCTGGAACAGGTCCCTGTCATTGCGTTAAATACAGGAAATTCTTCTAATTTGGAAAATAATCCAGGCTTTAAACTCACACTACCGATGTTCAATCAGTTAATGATGGGGTTAATGTACGGAGATCTCTTGATGAGGGTTCTTTATAGAGTTCGTCCGTACGAGAAATCTCCAGGTTCTGCCAATCACTTGTATGATTATTGGGTCCTGCGTTGCCAAGAATCCTTAAAGAAAGGAAATAAAAAGGATTACATCGTGAATATTCGTCAAATCGTTAAGGATTTTGATAATCTGGAACTATTTGAAGATGTGGTTAAGCCGAGGGTTGGGGTCGTGGGAGAAATACTCGTTAAATTCCATCCTACCGCTAATAATAACATTGTGGATCTGTTGGAGGCGGAAGGATCTGAAGCTGTCGTTCCTGATCTTGCTGACTTTCTCTTATACAGCGCTTTTGATAACCGCATTAAATATGAACAACTATCGGGTAGTTTTTGGGGCATGGTGTCCGGCATTCTTTCAATTAACAGAATAGAATCCTATCGTAAAGAAATGAAAAGAGCCTTGGAAGCTAGCAAACGGTTCGAAGCCCCAAAGCCCATAGAAGAGATCGCTAAGTATGCGGAAAAACACCTGTCCCTCTCAAATCAGTCTGGAGAGGGGTGGTTTCTGACCGGAGAGATGGTCGAGTTAATTCGCAGTGGTGTTAATAACATTGTGTGTTTACAACCCTTCGCCTGCTTACCAAATCATATCACGGGTAAAGGCATGTTCAGAGAAATTAGGAGATCCTACCCTCAAGCAAATATAGCGCCCATTGACTATGATCCAGGGGCAAGTGAAGTCAATCAGTTAAATCGAATAAAACTCATGCTTTCGGTAGCTTTAGAAAATCTACAAAACAAGGAAGCAGAACCCAGAACTGCCTTAGTGAAGGTAGAGAGTGCTTTAGGGGATAGTAAACTAGCAATGATGAATTTAGACACTAAGTTGCGACAATGTAATTTGGATTAATAAAAAGGGTTGTAACTAAACTGTTATCCAGTTTGTTGCAACCCTTTTTATCCGAGAATTTCATAAAAATTCGAGAATTATTTGCTACTTTGCAGGTGTGTATAATCCTCTTTTTTGAGACACACACTGCCACCTTGAGAAAATCTCAAGTTTTGCTACGACCCGTTTCGTTAATAGTTGAATTAAAGACCGATCTCAGGTCTAGATAGCTTAAGTAAGTAAAACACTAATGTAGCAGTTGGCTGTTGAAAGAGCATAGCTAACGTCACAGGAACCGATACTTGAGGAGGAAAATATCCGATGGCTAAGACTGCCCCAAAACTAATATTTCGCATACCAACATTATAAATCATCGCTATGACGGTATCTGAATTCCGTTCCCTTAAGATTAATGAACCAACGTATCCTAAAGAATAACCTAAAACGGTTAAGAGAAGGATGACAGAAAGAAGTTTAATTAAGGAGGGATTCCAATGAATTTCCGGTGCCACAATGCTAGCATTAATGGCTACAACCATAAATAAAGCGATTTTCGAGGTAAATCCTCCCACAGAACGTGAAAAAAGATCGAGTTTTCCTCGCGTAAGGTCATTGATTCCCATCCCTAGGAAACTTGGAATGGTCACCATCCACAAAAGCTGAAAAAGCATATGGACATAATCAAGTTCAATAGTTTTCCCTACGATGAAGGCAAAATAAGAGGGCATGATGAATGGAACAATTAAGGTATCTAAGGTAACCGCGACAAGTGCCAGTGCTACATTTCCTCCTGCCAAGGAAGTCCAGATAATTGAAGTGACGGCAATAGGAATAGAAGCACTGACCAGCAGACCCAAGCGAACAAAGAAGTCTTGGGGATAAAAAATAGCCCCTATTGCCCAGGCCAGCAGTGGAGCAATGCCATGAATTAATAATAACATCCATAAGGGGACCCAAGGCTTTGAGAGAACTTGAAGAAAATCACGAAACTTGGTCCCAAGGGCGGTAATGAACGTCATATAGGCGAATAATGCCACTGAAAGTGTACTCAAAATAGGCGTTTTTGGTAAGGGTAAGCAAAATCCCAAGAGTAGCGCTAATAAAACGACGAAAAACATACGGCGCCCAAGAAAATGATTCCATTTTATAAAACGATCCGTCATTAAATATCCTCCATTGAAACAAAAAGGATGTAAACCCAAAAAATTAAAAAGAGCTTCACCGCTTTAATAAAAACGAATGAAACTCTATTAATCAAAGCCAAAATACTTCTGGCAGGGGATGCAGGAGTTGAACCCGCGCCAGCGGTTTTGGAGACCGCTGTTCTACCATTAAACTAATCCCCTACTGTTTCTGCAACGAAACGAATTATACCTTATAAAGAGACATGTGTCAATGAATATTTTAAAGAACCTAGAATAATTAGTAAACCGGTTAGGCAAGCAGGATTTTTAAATAAAAGCCAGAATAGGCATACTATAGTGTTACCTTTTCGTGGGATTTAACGAGTTATAATAGAGTAAATCATTCAGGAAATGCAAATGGGAGGAGAGAGATTCTTGAAGGTCGATCTACACGTTCATACACATGAATCCGATGGTTTGCTTTCAGTTGAAGAGGTCGTAAATCTTGCGCGGGCCAATAATGTTCAAATCTTGGCGATTACTGACCATGAAAGTACCGAAGCAATTGCTAAAGCTGAAATTCTTGCCAAAGGATTAAATATTGAGATTATCCCTGGGGTGGAATTACTAACCAGCTATCGGGGCCATGAGGTTCATCTTCTGGGGTATTTCAACAATGTCAATCATCCTGTTTTACAAGCTCGTTTGAAAGAGATACGTCAACAGCGAACCGCATTGGCACATGAGATGGTTGGGTGTTTAAAACGAGGTGGAATTCCTTTAGAATGGCAAGAAGTTGCACAAGAAGTCGGTGCAGGCGGGGCCGTCACGAAGGGACATATCATGAGAGCCATATATCATCGGGTAAACGGGAACAGTTCAAAAAATTGGCGAGAAATTGCAGCTTATTTTCGGCCAGGGGGTGTCGCTTATTTACCTTATCTAAAACATACGTTTGAAGACGCGGTCGATCTTATTTTTGGCTGTGGTGGGCTTCCAGTAGTAGCACATCCAGGACTACTTTACGATACTAAGATGATTTTCCCCCTTTTAGCGTACCGGCCTATTGGTCTTGAAGTCTATTATGGCTATTGGGAAAGCCAGGCAACTCTTATTAAGTACTATGCGCAAATCGCCGACAAATTTGCCATTTTAGCCACGGGTGGTAGTGATTACCATGGACCTTCTGGGCTGATTCAATTGGGTCAGATGGATGTCCCTCTTGAAGGTACCCGTAAGTTACAGGCCTATTTATCCATGTAGATTACCTGTTATTTACGGTCAAAAGGCAGAAAGGAGCCACTCAGTGGTTAAGCGGATGAGGCTTGCGTTTATGGCTCTACTTGTAACACTTACTGTTGGGATAGTGGGGTTAATATTAACGGAACATCTTAGTTTAGCTCGTGCAATTTATTTAACCGTGCAGACGATTACGACAGTTGGATATGGAGATGTTGAGGCTCACACAAATGCTGGGCATATACTTTTGGTTTTTCTAATGCTTGGCGGAGTTGGAGTAATGTTCTATTTTGCGGGGTTAATGATGTCCTTTTTGATTGAGGGTCAGATGGCGGGTGTGTATGGGAGAAGAAAGATGAATAAGAAGATTGACCAACTTAAAGATCATATTATTGTTTGTGGAGCAGGACGTGTGGGCAAGCAAGTTCTTTATCGCCTCCGTAAAGAGGGTGCCCAGTGTGTGGTGATTGAGCAAAATGACGACTTAGCAAGGCAGTTAATTGAAGAGGGCTTTTTGGTGATCCATAGTGATGCTACCCAAGATGAAACCTTGAAAAGAGCCTATATTTATAAGGCTAAAGGACTTATCTCTGCTTTACCAGAGGATTCTTTAAATGTTTTCGTAACCTTAACGGCTAAGGGGCTAAATCCTGGTATTCATGTGGTTGCTCGGATGGATCAGTTAGAATCTGAAAAAAAGTTATTGCGTGCAGGAGCGGACAAAGTAATTTCTCCGGCCACCTTGGGGGGGTGGCGAATGGCAATGTCTATTCTAAAGCCTATTAGCGTGGATTATATTGAAACCGTAATTCATGATCACAATATTGAGATGGAAATGGTAGAATTAAGGGTTGACCAAGGTTCTTGCCTGGTTGGACAGACATTGTCAACAAGTGGTATTAAACGACAAACTGGAGCAATGGTTCTTGCGATTTTACGGGATAACCAGGTGATTAGTAACCCTGGTGCTGATGAGAAAATTTTCCAGGGGGATCTTTTAATCGTTTTGGGCTTGAGAGAGCAGTTACATCGCTTAGAAGATGTTGCAGCGAACATAACACAATTGCAATCTTGATTTAAAATATTAAGATTAAAAGAAGAGGTCTTGGGATAAAATACCCTCTGAGTGAGAGTAGTAACAGTTTTCATTGTGGAGGGAGATTTATGCATAATTCACGTTCTGAACAAGACGTCCTTCGGGATATCAAAAAGCTTATTCATACACATTTCGGGGAAAGTGCTCAGGGACTTCATGTAGAGGTCAAAGGGGATCGTGCTACACTTTGGGGAACGGTTGACAGTCTTGTAGAGAAAGATTTTTTTGGAAGCCGAGTGGGGCGCATAGACGGAGTGCGGGAATTGGATAATTCACTAACAGTGGCTAATGACGGGACTATCAGAGATAAAGACATTGAGAAAGGAATTGCTGAACGTTTTCAAGGATCAAATTATGAAGATATTACGCATTTAGGTTGTCGAGTAAGTCGTGGGGTTGCCACCCTGCTTGGGCATGTTGAGACCCAGAGTACAGAACGATTGGCAAAACGGTTAGCTTCTCAAGTCCGCGGGGTAAAAGAGGTTCGTAGTGAAATTCAGTTCTTGGAAAAGGCTGTTGATGACGCAACCTTGGTTAATCGGGTAGAAAATGCCTTGGTCGCCTCTCCGTGGGTTAATGCTCAAGAAATTAAAACTGAGGCTCGAAATGGCCTGATTACGTTAACTGGATTAGTTGATACTCAGGAAGCTATGGAATGGGCTGTAGAAACAGCTTACCAGGTGCCGGGAGTAAAAGCCGTGGTTAGTGAGGTTTTTTCTAGACACCGCTCTCAAGGAGACGATTTGTGGTTAACGGAAAGGTTGGTCTCCAAGCTTGGACAACATCGTTTAAATTCCGGACAGATACGCGCTTTTGTCCAGGATGGCATTGCGTTCCTGACAGGTGAAGTGTATACCGAAGAAGATCGAGAATGGGCTGAGAAAATAATTCAATATATCCCGGAAATTCATGATGTTAATAATTCAATAAAAGTAGCTGCACATTCAAGTAAAGGTTAAATTCTCAAAAGGAGACTTAACGCCAAAAACTTATAGTTAATGCTATAAGTTTTTGGCGTTTATATCTCTAATATTTAAACTTCTACATAACAAAGTAATTTTAGAAATAATAACAGGGAATGGAAATTTAGGGAATATTAATCTGTTAGTTTCTCTGTAGCCATTATGATATAATGAAAACAACGCAGATTTCACAATAAAAGTGTTTATGGAGCATAAAAATGCAATTTTTGATTGTAGAGGTGAGCTAAAATCGATCCGATAACACATGGTTTAATTGGAGTTGCATTGAGTACCCTTTCAGGTCACTCTATCCAATTGAATGATCCTGTATTTTTGGGTTGCACTTTAGGTGCAATGCTCCCTGATCTAGATATTATTGCTCATGTAAAGGGTCGCCTGTATTATTTATTAAAACATCGGGGAGCTAGTCACTCTTTTATTGCGTTAACTGGCATGGCTCTGGGGCTAGGCACAGCTTTGTATTTACTTTTTCCTAACAGCTCATGGACGACTGTTTTCTTTTTTACCCTGCTGGGAACCATCTCCCATGGCATTATGGATTTATTAAATTCCTATGGCGCAGAACTTTTATGGCCTTTTTCACGCAAAAAAATTACAGTTGATATGATTATGCTTACTGATCCTGTGGTTCTAAGCTTTTTGCTTATGTCTTTTTTAATTTCAATAAAGAATCAAGATTTAGCGAAGACTTCTTCTCTTATTGCTTTGCTGTTTAGCGCGTTATATTTGGGATATCGTCATTTAGGCCGCACGAAAACACGTGATCGCTTAATGTCGATTTATCATCTGAAAGATAGGGATCAAGTCAAAGTCCTTCCGGCAATGTATCATCCATTTACTTGGAACTTTATTCTTTTTCAAGAGGACTTTGTGAGTTTTGGTATTATCCGAAACCAAATATCCTCGGTCTGCCGTGTCTTACCTCAATTTAATGGAGATAACCCTGCAGTTTCAAATGCTCTCGAAGGAAACCTCGCCGAGATATTTAGCCAATTTACACCTTATTATCATGTGATTATCCATTCTTCAGGAAATGATGAATGTAACGTAGAATTTTTGGATTTGCGATATTGGACTAAAGGAGATTTCCTATATACGGGTAACGTATTTCTTAACGCAGACGGAGAAATATCACAGGAAATATTCCACCCTTTACCTAATCAAGCGGGTGTGCTATTAAGCTGTTAAATCACCCCCCCCTTACCGAACGAGGTTAGTGGGGGTTAAGTTCAAAAAAACCTTTTGACATTTTCCTAGCTCATCAACCATAATGGGTAAGAAGCATGGAGGTGGAAAGGTGTGTCGAAAAGGGAAAAAGCTCCAAGTTCTTTTTGGCTTAAATTAATCAGCGTGTTATTATCGTTATATTTTTTAACTGGTTTACTCGGTTTATTGGGATTTTCAGTTGGAAAACCAATTTATTCAATCTTTACAGCATTTATGGGGAAAAGCCTAGCTTGGGTAGGTCTGTTGTTAGGGTTGTTCTTGGCCTTTCTACTCTGGTTTTATTCTACGGATTTGACATCCATCGTGTTTGAAAGTTCTGGTAAGCCATCGTCTCGAGAGAACTCGAGGCCCAGAAATCGTAGAAAAAAACAGCCTAATCAAAAAAGTTTGGATGAAATGAAGAAATCAAACTTCAGGGATGACTCAGTTTCCAATGTTTTTCCTCTCCCAGAGGGGAAACTTGTAAACCTTCACGGTTTTAATCAATATTTTACTACGCCCGAATGGGTAGAAATGAAAGATACTGATGTTCGCAAAATAGAAGAAATGGAAGAACTAGGGAAAAATTTTACTTCTTATTTTGCCACTGGAGAATCAATTTTCCCTAAGAAACTTCGCAAAATGACGACTTTAAAAGGTCTCCAAGATTATATGGAGGAAGTAGATAAAGAAGAACGATTAGAACGAGTGCCCCAAAGTCAAGAAGGCGTTAGGCGTACTGAGATTTCGAAAATCTCTCTGGAAAAACCTACCCTAGTTTCTTCGGTCTTTAAATCTCAATCGGATCAGGATGAATTTCTAGCTCAATTTAAAGTAGATGGTAATCCCTTGGATCAGGATATGTTGGACTTAGTAGGGGATTTAAGGAAAGATACCAGAACGATTGATGAGGCTGAGAAAATTGCTCAAGTTGTTGAGGGTTCAGTTTCAAAGAACGGGCTAGAAGAAAAAATAATATCTATTCTAATGCCAGAAATCAAGAAGGAAACTATTCTTGAGATGAATTCTGAAATAATTTCTGACATAATTTCTGAGCTAAATTCAAGTGTCGAATTGATGAATGAACCAGAGTTAGCGAACTTGAAGAATGAGCAGTTGGAGACGGCTTGTACATCACTGGAGTTACAGGAGTCTGAAATTCCTGAGGTCGTAGCCACAGCGCCAAAACCCAACTATGCGGGGCAAGTGGCTCAGTTGGTGGATCAGATAAAGAAAGAGCAACCGGAGGACCATTGGAAGTTCCCAGGCTTTGATTTATTGGATTCTGAGGTACAGCATCTCGTAGTTCAGGATACAGAAACTCCTAAACTTCTAGAAAAAGTTCTTCTGGATTTTGGAGTAAAAGCTAAAGTGATAAGAGTAACAAGTGGCCCAGTCATTACTCGTTATGAGTTAGCGCCAGCACCTGGTGTCAAAATTAGCAAGATCGTTAATCTGTCGGATGATATCGCACTCGGACTTGCTGCTCGAGATGTGCGGATTGAAGCTCCGATCCCTGGAAAAGCCGCTATCGGTATTGAAGTTCCGAATAAACACGCGCGCTCTGTGCGATTTCGAGAAGTGCTGGAAACAACGAGCTTCGGAAAATATGCTTCAAAACTAAAAGTTGCTTTGGGAAAAGATATCGCGGATCAACCTATCATAGCAGATTTGATTAAAATGCCTCATCTCCTTGTGGCAGGAGCTACCGGGTCGGGGAAAAGTGTCTGCATTACGACGATCATTAATTCCATTCTCTACAATGCAACCCCAGATGAAGTGAAGTTCCTGCTTGTGGATCCCAAAATGGTGGAGCTTAGTCATTATAACGGAATTCCTCACCTTTTGGCTCCTGTTGTGGTCGATCCAAAGAAAGCAGCGAGCGCTTTAAAATGGATTGTCAAAGAAATGGAAAATCGGTATGAACTCTTCGCGGCTGCGGGGGTTCGAGATATCGAGCGTTATAATAAATTTAAGGCTGTGGAAATCACAGGCGATAAGCCGGCTTTGCCCTTCATTGTCGTAGTTATCGATGAGCTGGCTGATTTAATGATGGTTGCAGCCGGAGAAGTTGAAGAAGCCATTTGTCGCTTAGCTCAAATGGCTCGCGCAGCGGGGATTCACTTGGTGATTGCGACTCAACGTCCCTCGGTTGATATTATTACAGGGGTGATTAAGGCCAATATACCCAGCCGGATTTCCTTTGCAGTTTCGTCTCAAATCGATTCACGAACCATTCTGGATGCAACAGGCGCGGAGAAACTTCTTGGACGAGGAGACATGCTTTATTCCCCTCTAGGAGTGAATAAAGCGTTACGTGTACAAGGCTGTCTAGTAACGGATGAAGAAGTGCAACGAGTAATTACACATTGGAAGGGATTAGGTAGGCCTGATTATCTCGATCCGGAGCGACTTTTTGCAGAGACAACCGACAAGAATGAAGAGACTAATGGATTGGATGATGCCTTATTTATTGATGCAGGACAGCTTTTCATCAGGACGGGTATGGCATCGGTATCCTTCCTTCAACGCCGGTTAAAATTAGGATATACTAGGGCGGCACGGTTAATGGATATGCTCGAAGGGCAAGGAGTTGTCGGAGCGTACGAAGGGAGTAAGCCGCGGCAGGTGCTCTTAACGTCAGAGGAGTTTAAGGAACGTTTTGAATAAACTATAAAACACCCTAGCAATTCATATGGCTAGGGTGTTTTATTTATGATGAATGAAGTGAGGGAAAGTGGGGATAATGCATAAATGAATGTAAAATAATTGGCGGAGATGACGAATGAAATTTTTCAGAAGATCGCATACAAAAGATAAACCATATAAAGATATTGTTCTGCACGGGGAAGATTTACTTAATCACGCTGAAGAAATTGCTAAATTTAATGAAAACCTGGGAACTGGCTCCCCAGTGCGTGCTTTATTACCTAGGGTCAAACAAAATATGAAGTTTTTAGAACGTGCTTACCGTGAAATTACGGATTATTCAACGCGAACCCAGGATATTGTGCCTGCTACGGAATGGTTATTAGACAATTACTATAGTTTAAAAGACCTAAGAGAAGAGATTCAGAGGAGTCTTCCTGATAAATTTGAACGTCAATTGCCACGGAACTTCAGTGGAGATTTTCAAGGGTACCCACGGATTTATGGGTTGATGGTTGAACTCATCGAACATACGGATAGCCAATTGAAAAGTGACACTCTCAAAGCGTTTATCAACGCTTATCAAGTTCAAGCACCTTTGTCGAGTGGGGAACTATGGGCAATTCCTATTATGTTACGAATTGTGCTCTTGGAAAACATCCGGAGAATATCAGAGCAAATACTGTTTACTCAGACAGAAAGGGAAGCAGCCGATCATTGGATATTGCCCTTATTGGAATCAGAACATGGGCCTGAAGAATGGGAAGGTATTCTAAAAACGCTTAGTCCTCAAGCTGAGTATTCCTCGGCTTATGCAGAACAGATCCTGAAACGCATGAGAGAACTTGGGGTAGAAGGGGCACCTCTTTTACACTGGGTCGATCTCACTGTTGCTAAACAAGACACAACAATCGAAGAATTGGCAAAACTTGAGCGTCAACGTCAGACTATGTATCAAGTATCTATGGGTCATGCGATTCTGAGCATTCATTACATTAACTCAGAAGATTGGCCACGCTTTTTTGAAGAAGTCAGCTTAGTGGAACGTGTTTTAAAAAAAGATCCTGGCAAAGTTTATAGCGAAATGGATTTCGAGTCGCGTGATGCTTATCGTCATCAGGTTGAAAAGATTGCTCGACGCTACAAAGTTTCAGAGCTGGTCGTAGTTCGAAAAGTGCTCCTTGAAGCGGAAAAAGCGCATAAGCAGGGAGAGCTTGCGTCATCTCACGTAGGGTATCATTTGATCGGGTTAGGTCGCGAGACACTAGAAAGAGAATTGGAACATGATTTTGGAGTGTCCCAAAACTTGAGGAGTGAGATTCAGAGTTCGATTCGGAAGAACCCTAACATGTATTATTTTGGTTGTTTGCTGATCGGAACGGGAAGTCTATTTGCTTGGGTTTTATCGTATTCCTATCATGAGAGTTCACATATCCTAATCCATGTAATTCTGATGTTGGCACTGTTAATTTGGGCGAGTAGTTTGATCATCCCCTTGGTAAATTGGGCTGCCTCGGAATTGTTTCGTCCCACTTTCCTTCCGAAATTAGATTTGCGTGAGGGGATTCCGCCAACATTACGGACAATGGTTACGGTTCCAACGCTATTAACGAGTGTTGACAGGGTTAATGAACTCATCAGTGATATGGAAGTCTATTATCTAGCTAATCGAGATGAAAATCTAAATTTTGCGTTGCTGGGCGATTTTGCAGATTCCTCGTCTGAAACGATTAAAGGGGATGAGGAAATTGTTTCAGCGGCCACGGTTGCAATCGAGGCTCTAAACCATAAATACGGTCAAAGTCGTTTTTATTTCTTTCATCGCAAGCGAATTTACAATGCTTCTGAAGGTGTATGGATGGGGTGGGAGAGAAAACGTGGAAAGCTTATTGAGTTTAACCGGCTTTTGTGTCAAGAGGGGACGACAAGTTATATAATTCAAATCGGTGATCTGTCGCTCTTACCCACATTCCGATATGTCATTACGCTCGATGCCGATACTCAGTTGCCTCGAGGAACGGCCAAGAAATTGGTTGGAACGATCGCCCATCCTTTGCATGCTCCACGTCTAAGTGAGGATGGAAAGAGAGTGGTTGAAGGCTATGGTATTCTTCAACCGCGAGTTGGGGTTTCAATTTTGAGCGCAAGTGCCTCAAATTTTGCGCGAATTTTTTCTGGCAGAGTTGGAGTGGATCCTTATACAACCGCGGTATCGGATGTTTATCAAGATTTGTTTGGAGAAGGCATTTTTACAGGTAAAGGGATCTATGATGTTAGTATTTTCCATAGAGTTACGAATAAGGCCTTTCCCGAAAATACAATTCTCAGCCATGATCTAATTGAAGGATTATATGCAAGGGCGGGACTTGTAACAGACGTAGAGCTGGTTGATGGCTATCCGGCCAACTACCTAGCTTACATGCGTCGGTTACACCGTTGGGTTAGAGGAGACTGGCAGTTATTACCTTGGCTATTTAAACCAATTCCTTTTATCTCACGGTGGAAAATTTTCGACAATTTGAGAAGAAGTTTTGAAACACCGGCACTGGTACTAATAATCGTCTTAGCATTCACAGCTCTTTCAGGGAACCCATTTGTCTGGTTAGGGCTAATCTCCTTAAGTTTAATTTCACCCATAGTCATATTTCTTCTCGGTCAGATTTTTGATGAGCGTGTTGAAAAGGGAAACATCGGCCAAGATCTTTTGACTTTGGTTATTCAGTTTTCTTTGCAGTTCATATTTATTCCGTTTCAGGCATTGATCATGCTTGACGCAATCATGCGAAGTATATATCGACAGTTTATTTCACACCGACATCTGTTGGAATGGGAAACTGCTGCAGATACAGAGAAACGCTTGGATGTCAGCTTAAAAGCAATGGTTACTTCGATGTGGCCAGTGGCTCTTCTGACCTTATTAACCGTTGTTGCCATCGTGTCTTCGTTTCCTGCGAAGTTAGGCGAATTTATTCCGATAGCTATAGCATGGGTGGCTTCAATATGGGTTGCCTATCGTGTCAGTTTACCCATTCGTCGAAAAAAGGAAGTTCTTTTGTTTACGGAACAGCTCTTTTTGCGACGTTTTTCTAGAAAAATATGGGCCTTTTTTGAGGAGTTTGTCTGTCTAGAGGATAATTGGTTGCCGCCAGATAATGTTCAAATTGATCCACCGAACGGTGTAGCACACCGTACCTCTCCCACTAATATTGGACTGGCCTTGCTAGCGAATCTGGCAGCAAGGGATTTCGGGTACGTCACGCTAGCAACGGTATATGAACAAATTGAGCAATCGCTAGAAACTATTGATAAGCTCGAGCACTGGCAAGGGCATCTTTATAATTGGTACGATACCCAAAGTCTCAGGCCCTTAGAACCACTTTATGTGTCAACCGTTGATAGTGGAAACTTTGTTCTTTATCTTTTGACTTTAAAATCTGGTCTTACAGAGATCTTAGACAAACCCTTAAACGATCGGCAAAGTGTGCTGGGTCTTCAGGATACTTATAATTTATTGATTGAGGCGCTTGGCAAGGATACTTACGAGGAACTTAACCGATTTGGAGAGGATCTTGAACGCGTTCTGGGTTCGGATGAAGCCTGGAATTTACAGAGCTGGATGAATTTATTGTCCCTCTGGCCAGCGCCCTTCTTAGAACAAGAATTAACCCAAGAGGGTAAATATTGGGCACGTCGTCTCGATACGATGATTCGAGCCTTCCGCCAGGAATCCGAAGAAATCTATCCTTGGGTTACCAACCCTAACTATTCAGAAACTTATTCGCTTCTAAATACGCAGGCTTATGAAATCTCCGGCTTGAGTAAACTTGCCAGGTTTTACAGCGATGGACTGAAGGAAAATAGTTTTACGCCCGAGTTAAGGGAAAGTATAGAGCGGGCGCTCAAGAAGATACAAGACTATGTGCTTAGGACAGAAGAATTACAGCAACGACTTGAGACGATGGCTTTAGATACTGATTTCCGCCCTCTGTTTGACGAGACACGTCAACTTTTCTCAATTGGCTATCGTATTGTTGAAAGCATGCTTGATAAGTCTTATTACGATTTATTAGCCTCAGAAGCCCGCCAAGCGAGCTTTATTGCCATCGCAAAAGGAGATGTATCTCCTAGCCATTGGTTTAAGCTAGGGCGTTCTTTGACAATGGCTAAAGGAAAACGAAGTTTAGTTTCCTGGAGCGGGACTATGTTTGAATTTTTAATGCCACTCCTAGTTATGCGAAATTATAAGGGAACCCTTCTGGATGAAACTTACCGTTCCGTGGTCGAAGTTCAAAGAAGGTATGGCGTAGAACATAATGTACCCTGGGGAATATCCGAGTCGGGATTTTATGCCTTCGACCCTCAACTCAATTATCAGTATAAAGCTTTCGGAGTCCCGGGACTTGGTCTTAAACGGGGATTAATTCAGGATCTTGTAATTGCGCCCTATGCGAGCTTTTTGGCGTTGATGGTTTCTCCACGTGAAGCATTATTAAACATTATGACGATGGAACAAAAAGGTTTTGCGGGTCGCTATGGGTTATATGAAGCCGCTGATTACACTAGTGAACGTATCCCGGTGGGGCGCTCTTTCAAGCTCATTCAGAGTTTTATGGCCCATCACCAAGGAATGAGTCTCTTAGCGATTGATAATGTGTTACATGAAAATCGTATGCAACAGCGTTTGCATAAAGAGGCCTTGATCCAATCTACGGAACTTTTGCTTCAAGAACGCTTACCGAAGGTGACTCCTCTTATACCTCAACCTGAGGGAGAATATGTTGAAAAAGAGAGTCAAGTTAAGAACGTTGAACCGGAGAAAAATCAGTTTATCTTTTTGGACACGGCAAAGAGTCCTATTCCAGTGACTCATTGCATTTCCAATGGACAGTATTCTGTTATGATGACGAATTCTGGGGCAGGCTTCAGTCGTTATCGAGAAATTAGCCTCACTCGCTGGCGTGAAGATGTGACTCGGGATGCATGGGGGATGTATTTTTATATACAAAATTTGAATTCTGGTGACGTATGGTCTGCAACGCACCAACCTTGTGGGAATTCAGGTGAGGAGTATAAGTTGACTTACGCACCGGATAAGGTAGAGTTTTTACGGAAGGATGGTAATATTACTACCCGTACCGAAGTTGTCGTATCCCCTGAAGATCAAGCGGAGTTGCGCCGTGTCTCTTTGACAAATCATAGCAAGTATGACCGAACGATAGAAGTCACCAGCTATTTTGAGGTGGTTCTTGCTAGGCCAAGTGAAGATTTGGCACATCCTGCCTTTGGCAATCTCTTTATACAAACTGAATTTGCTCATGAGGCTTTATTGGCATCACGAAGACCTCGCAGTGAAAATCAGACTCGATTGTGGCTCATGCACACGGTTGCCACTGAGGGAGAAAAGGTGGGTTCCCTTCAATATGAGACAGACCGCGCGCGCTTTATTGGACGGGGAAGAAGCCTTGCCAGGCCACAAGCACTCGATGCGAATCATCCTTTGTCGAATACCGTTGGAGCCGTGTTGGATCCAATGATGAGTTTGCGTCAGAGGGTTAGGGTTGGCCCTGGTCAAACCGTTCGGGTCTCTTTTTCCGTCGGATACGCGGAGAGTCGTGAGGAAATAATCAATATTGCCGAAAAGTATCGGGATCCACTCTCAGTTAATAGGGCGTTTGAGTTGGCATGGACACATAGCAAAATGGAGCTTCGCCATTTGAATTTGACGGCTACACAGGCAAACGAAGGCCTTAGCTTAGGTGGTCATTTGCTTTATCTTAGCCCTTGCCGTATTGATGAGGCGGAATATATTAAAAGTAACCGTAAAGGGCAGTCTTCCCTCTGGCCCTATGCTATTTCAGGAGATCTGCCCATTGTCCTTGTTCGTGTCAAAGATGCCGAACATCTGGAGCTGGTACGCAGACTTCTAACAATTCATGAATACTGGAGGCTTAAAGGACTGTTAGCAGACCTCGTCATTCTCAATGAAGATGATAGTGGCTACGTTCAGGCTTTCCAGGACACATTGCGTGATATCATTTCAATGGGGCATGCCCGGGATCTCTTAAACCAACCTGGTGGTGTCTTTCTACTTCAAAAAGGTCACGTTCACCCAGATGATGTCGTTCTTCTCCGTACAGTGGCTCGAATGATCTTTCATGGAGAGGGAGGGTCGTGTTCTGTTCAAGTTCGTAAGAAAGGAAAGCTTATTTTAGGGGATATTGAGCGCCGTGAGTCAGATTTGCAAGAAAAGTCCCTAGACAATTCGCTCCCAGGGATACAGAATAAAATAACTGAGACCCGAGAAGAGGTAAACGATCTAACATCGGGGCAACTACAGTTTGCAAACGGATACGGTGGGTTTGGCGAAGATGGGAAAGAGTACATCATAAAGTTGCAGGAAGGCATAAACACTCCACTGCCCTGGATTAATGTGATAGCCAACTCAAAATTCGGTTTTCAAGTTTCTGAAGTGGGCGCTGGGTATACTTGGTCAATCAATAGTAGGGAGTACAAGCTTACACCGTGGTCAAATGATCCGATTTTGGATCCTGTAGGGGAAGCGCTCTACTTACGTGATGAAGAGACTGGCGAATCTTGGTCTGTTACTGCTAATCCAAAGCGTGAAAAGGGTTCATATACGATACGGCATGGCCAAGGGTATTCAATTTTCGAGCATTATAGTCATGGACTGAAACAAACTCTGCGTCTTTTTGTCCCAGTGAATGATCCGGTAAAGGTTATTGAATTGACTATTTCAAATAATACTGATCACGAGCTACATCTTAGCGCGATTTATTATGTGGAATGGGTGATGGGAGTTGCTCGCGAGCAAACGTCTCCATATTTGGTTACTGAATATGCTCAAGACTGTAATGCGCTATTTTCTCGAAACACGTTTCAAGAAGAGTTTGTTGGGCGGTTAGGGTTTTTAACTGCTTCTGGAGCGGCCGTAACAAGTTATACCGGGGATCGTACTGAGTTCATCGGACGTAATGGAAGTTTAGAAGATCCCATCGGATTAAAGCTGGATGTCTTCTCGGAAACAGTCGGAGCAGGGCTTGATCCCTGTTCTGCAATGCAACTCAAAGTTTCCGTGTCACCCGGTGAAACCAAAACCGTTACATTCTTACTTGGTGAAACCGAAAATCGTGAAAAAGCTGAGCGAATTATGTTCGATTATAGGCAGCCCGAAATGATTAGAAAGGCGTTTGAGGAAGTAAATCGGTACTGGGATAAGTTATTAGGAAAAGTTCAGGTTTACACGCCTGATTCGTCCATGAACATACTTCTTAACCGTTGGCTGCTTTATCAGACGGTAGTTTGCCGATTATGGGCCCGTTCAGCATTCTATCAATCAGGAGGAGCCTATGGTTTTAGAGATCAACTTCAGGACGTAATGGCCGTTGTTTATACAACACCCGAGGTCACCCGAGAACAAATTATTCTTCATTGTGGTCATCAATTCCTGGAAGGGGATGTACAGCATTGGTGGCATGCTGGAAAGGGAAAAGGGATACGAACCAAATTCTCAGATGATTTGTTATGGCTACCTTTTGTTACTGCATATTATATTGAACGCACCGGGGACGAGGCTATATTAGATGAGTCGATTTTCTTTCTAGAAGACCAGCCTTTGAAAGAAGATGAAGATGAACGGTATTCAATTCCAAACATTTCTAATGAGCAGGGAAATGTGTACGAGCATTGTATACGTGCCATCGAAAGAGGGCTACATTTTGGGGAACACGGGTTACCTCTTATTGGTTCCGGAGACTGGAACGATGGATTTAGTCGAATAGGACCGAAAGGAAGAGGGGAGAGTGTGTGGCTCGGATGGTTCCTGTATCTTACCTTGATGCGTTTTGCCAGCTTATGTGATGTTCGTCAAGATCTCGAGAGAGGAACCAGATATCGGAGTCAAGCAGAAGAGCTTCAGAAAAATATAGAACTGTATGGTTGGGATGGTGGGTGGTATCGCCGCGCTTATTTTGATGATGGAACAACCTTAGGATCTGCGCAAAATACAGAATGTCAGATCGATGCTATTGCTCAGTCTTGGTCTGTTCTTTCCGGGGCAGCCAAACCCTCACGGGCCAAAGATGCGATGCTGGCTTTAGAACATTATTTGTGGCGCAAAGAAGATGGATTACTCCTTTTACTCACCCCGCCGTTTGACAAGTTCTTACCTGATCCTGGATACATTAAAGGGTATGTTCCTGGGGTTCGTGAAAATGGCGGGCAATATACTCATGGAGCAGCTTGGGCGATTTTGGCTTATACAAATTTGGGGGAAGGGGATAAGGCTACAGAGTTATTTCAGATGTTGAGCCCCATTCATCATGCTCGTACAGAACATGAAGTGAATCGCTACAAAGTTGAGCCCTACGTGATGGCGGCGGATGTCTATGCCACTCACCCGCATGTTGGTCGAGGTGGCTGGACGTGGTATACTGGGGCTGCTGGATGGATGTATCAGGCAGGTCTTGAGGGAATTTTAGGGTTTAAACGTCAAGGGGATAAATTAGTCTTAAAGCCATGTATTCCAAGTCGTTGGACGGGTTACCGTTTATCTTATCAGTATCAAACGACACAATATGAGATCATTGTCGAGAATCCCAATGCTAGGATGAGTGGGTGTGAGCAGATTACCTTAGATGAGGAAGTTCTGCTGGAACCTGTAATTTTGTTAAAAGACGACGGTCGAGTTCATACGGTTCGCTTAATACTGTAGGAGTATCGGACTTTTATGAGTAACTTGCGTATAAAGAAGTTACCTTTCCCCTTGCCTTACCACAAGAGAGGGTGATTGAATGGATTTTTACCACGCTTTATCTGAATACTATGATGAGATCTTTCCATTAAAGGGACCACAGAAAACATTTCTGCAGGATTATCTAAGGCAGGAATCTGTGTCATCGGTTCTTGATATTGGTTGCGGTACAGGGACGTTTGCTTTGGAAATGAGCCAAACGGGTGTGCAAGTGCTTGGCGTGGATTTAAGCGATGAGATGATTGAGATTTCCAAAATAAAAGCTCAAAAAACAGCAAGCTCGGCTTCATTTTCAGTTGCGGATATGCGGGACCTAAGTAGTATCAATGAACGTTTTGACGGAATCGTTTGTTTGGGAAATACATTAGCACATGTGTCTGGGGAAATTGAGTTGAAACAAGTTTTGGCTCAATTTCGTGAGAAGGGAGATCGACTGTTATTACAAATCGTGAATTACGATCGGATTTTGGCTCAGCAAATTAAAGAACTACCCTTTATCAAGACGGAACATTTATTCTTTTACCGATTGTATACCCATCGTGCAGATGGGAAACTTGATTTTGCTATGAAAATTGAATTTCCTGCCACGAGACAGGTTGTGTCAGGTGTCAACATTTTATTTCCGATTACGTGCGATATCCTGAAAAATGCTTTAATGGATACTGGATGGGAAGTATCCAAACTATGGGGCAACTTTGAAAGAAAGCCATGGACTGTAGATTCTCCTGCCACTATTTTGTCGGCGAAGCGAATACCACTCACTTATCTCAAGTAGAGGGGTCATGGTGGTATTCACGGCATTAGAGTCTTAATGTTGAAAAGCTAGTAGCTTTCCGAAAAAAATACCCTATAGAGTAGACGATTTAAAAAGTCTACTCTATAGGGTATTTTGTGGTGGTTAGAAGATTCAATGGCAATCACCGGCGCCTAGAAGCTTGACGATCGCCATTGAATCTTCTTTATAGTCGGATTTTTTTGGTAGAAAGGAATATTAATTATTTAAGATTTTGGTTCTCGGATGTATCCTCTACGATTCAGGGAAAGTAGAGCAGCAAAAATGGCTATGCCCATTGAGGTAAGCATGACAGTATGGTATGCACTTACGAACGCATTGGCTTGTTGGATTGCTGTAGGGTTATTTACGCCCATAAGGAGCATCGCTTCACGGTTTTCAAATAATGAGACGGAGTAGGCGATACCGATTACCATGCCGACATTGCGGACAAGTGCATTAATTCCGCCTGCTACGCCCAATTTTCTAGGTGGGACTGCACTCATGACACTGCTGTTATTGGGAGATTGGAACAGGCCGGCGCCCATGCCCATGAGGAGAGTGCCAGGTATTATCTGCCAAAATAGTGAGGTTGCGGTCACTGTTGAAAGATAAAATAAACCTAAAGCCGTAATGAACAGTCCGCTAGTAGTAAGAGCTATTGGGCCGATGCGGTCAGAGGCATGTCCACTGATTGGTGCGATGATCGCCATCATCAGGGGAAAAGAGGTCATCAGTAATCCCACTTGAGTTGGACTGTAATTTAACACATGTTGTAGATAAAAAGGCATGAGTATCGTATTAGCAAACATAGTAACGAATGAGAGAAGGCCAGTAATATTTCCTATGAAAAAAGGGCGGATTCGGAACAGAGAAAGATCAATCATGGGATTGGTGACTCGAACCTCTGTATAGAAAAAGAATGCTAAACAAAGTGTTCCCAGTAGTATTCCTCCAAGGATTGGGTAAGATCGCCAACCCCAATTCTGGCCATTGCTGATCGCAAATAATAAGCTGATCATTCCTAGCGTGAAGAAAAGTGCCCCCACAAAATCGAAGGTTTCGTTATTGTGTTGGGGTTTGTCATTAGGGAGAATGTTTTGTGCGGCGAGATAGCCGAGAATCCCAATCGGCAAATTAATATAGAAAATAGAGCGCCAGTTTAATAAACCAACTAAGAGACCGCCGACAGCCGGGCCTGTTAGGCTTCCTAATGCGACAACAGTTCCTGTCAGTCCTAGCGCCCGTCCTCGTTCCTTGGGCGGGAAGTTGGCAATAATTAGCGCGGCACTGTTTGCCATCAACATAGAAGCACCTATGGCTTGGAGTACACGCATCCCAATCAGAAACCAAATATTCGAGGCTATTCCGCAGAAAACCGAACCAAGGGTGAAAACCAAAAATCCCAAAGAGTAAACTCGTCTGCGCCCTAGAAGATCTGCAATTCGCCCAAAAACAGGCAACAAACTGGATACGGTTAATAGATAGGCAATAACGACCCATTGCAATATTGAAAGGCTCGCATTTAATTTGCCGGAAATGGTGGGTAGGGCCACATTAACTATACTGCCATCTAGAGTTGCCATGAATGTGCCAATTGATACGGTTGCAAGGATAAACCAGCGGTAATGAGGCGAAGCTTTAAGACGTGTTGATAGGGTGCTTGCGACTTGATTCAAAGTGTAATACCCCTTCCGTGATCTGATGAACTGTTAAAATTCTTGAGCATCGGACAAACTTTTAATTAAAAAGAGAAGAATTCTGAGCGGAACTTTTAAAGCTAAATATAGCATATTACAGGTCATTTTAACACATATAAAGCAAGTTATATAATCGCTGTCGTTTTTGAGAAAACAATGCGTTTGAATATTGGATTTTCCATGGTTTTCTGTAGGCTTTCGAGCTAAGGTATATAATAACGTATAGTAGAAGAGACAAGCCATATTTAGCTTGTCTCTTCTACTATACGTTATATGATTGAACACAAGGGTTCTGACTGGAATGGTCATAGTTTTATTGTAAAATTTGACCTTTCAGGCTATCCCGTTAAGCCGTTCATAAATCACCTCGCGCGCTCCAACTGTTAAAATAGCGATAAGATTTTCTGGGGCAAAGACGGTGTAAACGACCCGATATTCCTTTGATCCACTACGGAAAGAAACCCGATAAGTTTCGTAATATGGCCCGCTAAGATGTTTAAAGGCTAGGGGGTCTTGTTCTAAGCTCTCGAAGACAGCCGGAATTTCGCGGAGTTCGTCTTCACTAAGGACGACTAAATCATGAACCCCGCGGGTGGTTAGCATAACATCATAGATCCCTTTGGAGATTTTCTTAATACCCAGGGATTCTAACGCTGGAGTTTCCCACCATTTGATCGATTGACCATTTTTATATGCCCTGTAGGCCTCTTCTGATAAGCGATCGAGTACGGTACTGAGTTTTAACTTGCGCTCTAAAAGCTTGTTTTTAAGAACATCCCCTGTACACCCGTCACATCGCAAATCACCTATAATCAGATCTTCAAAGAAATCCGAGAGCGGCCGGACAGAACGTTCGGCGGTATGAACGAAAACTTTTCCTTCAGAGTCGACACACAAATCTAACGTATCTTCTGCAACTAGTCCGAAAAGCTTACGCAATTCCAAGGGCAAAATGATTTCTCCTTCTGCACCAACCTTTACCCTATAAGTCTCCATAATTACTCCCCCTTCTTATTATTTGTTGAAACATACATCCAGCTAAGATCGAGTTTCTTTTAAAGCTATATATTTATTTTCAACAATATTTTGAATTATCCTTCTTTTGCTAAGGGGATATTCGTACGTTTCTAGAAGCTACTGTTTTATTTTTGGAATGAAACGATTTATAATAGTTAGAAGCGGATAAGGGGTGACAATTTTGGGTAAAAAAAATTATTACGTAGTCAAAAGGGGATCTAGGATCGGCATTTTTAACAACTGGCCGGAATGTCAAGCATCCGTCAAGGGATATAAAGGGGCTATGTTTAAAGGATTTGAAACGAAAGCTGAAGCCCTTGAGTGGCAAGCCCAGAAAGATGAAGTTTCTATTACGATTGCCGGAAGTTCTAAGGCAAATGAGCAGGTTAATCAAGAGAGTGTTGTTGACTTCGAGGTTTATACAGATGGAAGCTATTCCAATGGCAGATATTCCTATGGTTATGCCTTTATTAAGGATGATCAGGTCGTTTTCGAAAGCAATGGAGTTGGTGAAGACCTTGAAGCCTCAAGCATGAGAAACGTGGCAGGGGAAATCGCTGCCGTACGACATGCTGTGGAAAAAGCCAAAACACTAGATGTGCGGATTCGAATCTATCATGACTATTCTGGTATTTCGCACTGGGTTAATGGGGATTGGCAGGCCAAAAACAAGTTTACACAAGCATATGTGACGTTTATGCGAGCACATCATGGATTGTACGAATTTAAAAAGGTGGCCGGCCATAGCGGAGATCGGTTTAACGATTACGTTGACCGGCTTGCCAAAGAAGCTCTTGGATTAAGCACAAAGTAATTAGATAAAGAGTTGCATGTCTGAGTCTAAAGCATCACTTAAATATTCTTTTGCCGTAATAACTTTAACCTCTGGTAGTAGTTCGGATTCCTCAAATCCCATGACGTCAACGGATAATTTGCATCCGTAAAATTTAACTCCTTTTTTCCTTGCTCCATTGAGGAAATCTGTCAGAGAAGGGGTTTTTTCATCGTCCATCATGTCAAGAAGCATTTGCTTCCCTAGACCTGCCATGTTCATCCGTGAGAGGGGCAATTCTTCAGGTCCCTTTGGAGTAACCATTCCGAACATGCTCTCAAAAGCAGTTTTGTTGTCAAAAGTTACTTTTTCAGGATCGCGAACTAAAAAGAGTCCCCAAAAAGCGAAGAACATGGTCACATCGACATCCAGCTCTCTAGCTGTGTTGGCAAGGATCAGCGCGGCTAGTGCTTTATCATAATCACCGCTAAACATGAGAAGGTTCATTTTCTTATTCATTTCATACACCCCTTAAATGCTATATACAAAACCTATTATAAGTAGAAATAGAAATTGTATAACATTTAGTAAATGTAAGTTGTTGGGTGTCTAATAATTCTTTCAAGCATTTGGGTCAAAACATTAATTTCATTAAAATCGTTGTATAATCCAAAGCTCAGTCGTACTATACCAGGCCGGGGAGCATTCACGCTCCTTTTGTAGAACTCCATTTGCTTAGGAGAAATCGATAAAAGTTTCTGAATATAGGGCTGGGTGCAAAAACACCCGGTTCGAACCGCAATACCCGCTTCGTTCGATAAGATAGATGCCACTCGTTCATGTGGCATTCCGTTTATATTAAAAGGGATGACCCCAATTCGTGGTTCGCCCGGGAAAAATTGAGAGTAAAGCGTAATACCTGGAATTGATTTCAGTCTCGAATGGGCATAGTCAGCAAGTTGATGTTCGTATTGATCAATATTTTTCATTCCAATGGCTGTTAGTGTTTTAATTGCAGCCACGAGGGCTACAACGCCCATGACGTTGGGAGAGCCAGCTTCATCCTTGTGTGGAGAGTCATTCCACTTTACCCAATCATGAGTTACGACTTCTGCAGTACCTCCTCCTACGAATTCTGAAACACCTTGCTTAAACGTTTCGTGCGGGCCGATAAGTACTCCAATGCCAAAGGGCGCGTACATTTTATGAGCTGAAAATGCTAAGTAATCGATATGTTCAAGCGGATTGTTAGGTTTCATGTTAATAGCGGTATGAGGAACCATCTGTGCCCCATCAACAAGTATTTTCGCCTGATAACGATGTGCCAGTTCAGCTATTTTATGTATCGGGTTTACATATCCTGTTACATTTGAAGCTCCCGTAACAGTGACAAGTTTCACCTTACCTTTGTATTTGATTAATTTACTCTCAAGGTCTTTGAGGCTCAGTTTTCCATAAGAGTCTGTCTGAACATAATCAACTTGAAACTTATTTCTCCAAGGGAGATCATTAGAGTGGTGTTCCATCCAAGTTGATAGAATAACACTTTTCTTTCCACCTTCCCAGAGACGATGGGATAATTTATTAATGGCTTCTGTTGTGTTCTTTACAAAGATAACCGTATCTTGGCGTGGGTCTGCATTGACAAATTTAAGGACGACAGATCTTGCTTCTTCAAAGAGCTGGGAGGACATTTGTGATTTGTACCCTGTGCCACGATGAATGGAAGAGTACATTGATGAGAAATTATTTATTTCCTCCATCACTGAAACAAAAGGAGGGGTTGAAGCCGCGTTATCAAAGTTGATGCCTGTTGTAAATTGACCGTTAAAGAGCGGGATCTTAGTGTCAGTCCCCACAACTAGTTGCCTGTAATTAGAGCGCGACAACTTATAATTCATTCTATCACCTCAAGTTTGTAGATGTATAAGGCCTTTGTACGTTACTAGTAGGATATTTTATTTTAAAGAAAAGGTTACAGAAGTTTTTAGGTTACATGAACTCTCTGCTACTGAAACATACTAAACATGGGTTCTAAAAGTCTTAGAAGCATGGAGGTAAGTATGAAGAAGTCAGGAGAAATTCAAAAACATACTAAAGGGCGAACTAGTGCAAAGTATGATTCTAGAAGCGCAGAATTCAAACAGGAGCAGAAAAAGGCCAAAGAGGCTACAGACAGTGGAAGCTAAGACTTAAAGGCCAATGAAAAGGCCTCAAGCTATCGGGCTTGAGGCCTTAATAGTTTTTTTGGAAACATCTAAAATAATGCTTTAGTAGTTTGCGATTCTAAACAAGTACATAGAATAGAATTAGTAGATTAAACAATATTTATTGACGTTGCTTACTTAAACGTACGATAGTTGAGATATGGAGGATTTTATTATGGACGTTACAGCAAGATTTTTAAAGTATGTCAAATTTGATACTCAATCCGTTGAAGAAAATAATTTCCCTACGACTCAAGGACAAATCGAGCTGGCTAAAGTACTCGTAGATGAGTTAAAAACTCTAAATTTAGAGGATATTTCCCTAGATGATAACGGCTATGTTATGGCTTGCTTACCCGCAAATACTGATAAGATCTTACCTTCTCTTGGTTTTATTGCACATTTGGATACAAGTCCTGATATGAGCGGTAATGGAGTCAATCCTCAAATTATCGAACACTATGATGGTGGCGATATAGTCCTTCATAAAGAAAAGAATATTGTACTATCTCCGAAGGAGTTTCCAGAACTTAACAACTATAAGGGAAAAACTCTAATCACGACAGATGGAACGACATTACTAGGAGCAGATGACAAGGCAGGAATTGCTGAGATTATGACCGCGATGGAATATCTCAAAAACAATCAAGAGGTCAATCATGGTAAAATCTATGTTGCGTTTACGCCAAATGAAGAGGTGGGAAGAGGGACAGATCACTTTAATATTGAAAGATTCGGTGCGGATTTTGCATACACAATTGATGGCGGGCCTATCGGAGAATTGGAATATGAAAATTTTAATGCAGCTGGAGCGATAGTAAGTGTACAAGGGAGAAACATTCACCCTGGTTCAGCAAAAGGAAAAATGATCAATGCTAGCCTACTTGCTCAGGAATACATCAATCTGTTACCAAAAGAAGAAACACCAGCTGTAACAGAAGGATATGAAGGATTTTATCACTTGACCAATATTCTAGGGAAAGTCGAAGAAGCCGAGTTACGTTATATCGTACGGGATTTCGATTTAGCTTCTTTTGAAAAACGAAAAAAACTAATGCAGCGGATTGCAAATCAACTGAATGAGAACTATGGGAAAGATACATTTACTGTCGAAATTAAAGATCAATATTTCAACATGAGAGAGAAGATTGAGCCAGTCAAACACATTGTCGACACCGCTTCAAAAGCAATGGAGGCGGTGGGAGTCGCTCCAGATATCCGTCCGATCCGTGGTGGAACCGATGGGGCTAGGCTCTCCTACATGGGCATACCTACTCCTAATATTTTTGCTGGGGGACACAATTTTCATGGTAAATATGAGTTCATCCCCACGTACGCCATGGAAAAGGCTGTAGAAGTCATTCTGAAAATTGTCGAGATGTATGCAATAGAATAGCTAAGGTCCGAACTTATTGCTCATTTATTAAAACCTTTCATTGTTCTTGGCAGCGGTGCTAAAATGTTATAATTCTTAGAGGGGGTCCAAAAAAATGCCGCTTATCAATGTTCAGGGAAAGAAAATTCATTATCATCAGAATGATTATTTTCAAGCTGACCTACCGACAATATTGTTTGTACATGGGGCGGGCGGGACAGGAAAAACTTGGGCTAACCAGTTGTCAGGAATCGAGGGCTATAACCTAATTGCCCCGGATCTCCCAGGGCATGGTCTATCTGAAGGTCCAACAGCAGATGCCATAATTGCTTACCGAGAGTTTTTATGGCGGTTCGTAAGAGCTTTAAATTTAGATCCATTCATTGTCGCAGGGCACTCTATGGGCGGAGCTATTGCTATAGAGATGGCCTTAACCTATCCCGATTTGATGAAAGGGCTGATCATCGTCGATAGCGGGGCAAGGTTGCGGGTAAACTCTGAGACGCTAGAAGTACTAGCAAGGGGCGAACACCCGCTGGGAAACGTCAGTTACAGCTATTCCTTCAAAGCTTCCTTGGCAGTATTAGAACAGGCTGTCGAAGCAATGAAAACAGTCCCAACTGTGGTTTATCTCGCTGATTTCAGAGCATGTGATGATTTTAATGTTATGGACCGTGTAAGTAATATTAAGCTTCCTGCATTAGTCATTTGTGGAGAAGATGATCAAATGACTCCGGTACGATATTCTGAATACCTTTCTAAAGAACTAGCTCACTCAACCCTTGTTCTTATTGCAGATGCAGGGCATATGTCTATGACAGAACAACCCGATAAGGTCAATAGCGCGATTAAGAATTATTTAAAACAGATGTTCTGTTCTGCTTAATAAACTGGAGAAATTATAAAGGCATGTTGGGTTTCAGAGCTTACATGCCTTTGACTCGTAAAACAAAAAAGAGTTATAAGAAGAGTGAGTGAGGGAGTCAGAAAATGCCATTCCGTTTTTTGGGATTAAAAGATAGACTGTGGCGAAGAATATGTTGTAAGGGATTTTCAATAATTAAGGAGGAATATGGGAATTGAATGAACTTGAGAAAATTATGCAGAAAAGCACCGAACTCGGTCAATCAATTGCTCTTACAACGGTGTACAAAGAATATAAAAAGGCAGAATATGATCTTCTTCATAACACTGAAGCTCGCAAGCTAGTAGAAGACTTTCAGAAAATCCAGCAGGAACAATATCGAAAGAAAATTTCTGGAATAGAATTGAGTAAAGAAGAACTGGAGAAAATTAAAGAGATAGAGGAAATCTGTATAAGAAATCCTCAAGTCTATTTATCTAACAACGCTAACACAAAGTTTCAAGAGTTTATGGAGCAAATATCTAGTAAAATTAAAGAAGGAATCAAAAGCACTGATAAAATTTAACCGTTGATTCAGTAGAAATACTGAAAATATAAAGAAGTTATAACCTCTTTTTTAACCAGTACTGATTAAGAACTTGCCATTTGGGCTTACACCACTTATGATAGAAAAGATACAGATTAAAACCTATTTAAATGGTCATTATGTGGATCATGTATATTGTCTGATTTAAGAGAGGTTGAATCCATATGGCAAAAATTGAGCTAATTGCAACTGCTGCTTTTGGTTTAGAATCTATTGTGGCGCGTGAACTTAAAAACCTTGGGTATGATGAGCTTAATGTCGAAAACGGGAGAGTTTTATTTACGACAGATGAACTGGGACTTTGCCGAACAAACCTTTGGTTACGTAGTTCTGATCGAGTCCTACTCAAAATGGGCTCATTTAAAGCTCAGACATTCGAAGAACTTTTTCAGCAAACAAAAGCACTACCTTGGGAAGAATGGCTTACAGAGGATGCAAACTTTCCTGTTCAAGGAAAATCCATAAAATCGCGGCTTTTTAGTGTTTCGGACTGCCAAGCGATTGTTAAAAAGGCCATTGTAGAACGTCTTAAGGAAACCTACGGACGGAGCTGGTTTGAAGAGACGGGACCCCGTTATCAGATCGAAGTAGCTCTACTAAACGATATGGTTACGCTAACCATTGACACATCTGGGCTTGGTTTGCATAAGCGTGGTTATCGGCAGCTCGCGGGTCAAGCGCCGTTGAAAGAAACTTTGGCAGCAGCGATGATTCAGCTAAGCTTTTGGAATAAGGAGCGTGCGTTAATAGATCCTTTTTGCGGGACAGGGACTATTCCCATTGAGGCGGCCTTTATTGCACAAAATCGAGCACCGGGACTCAAACGTAGCTTTGCAGCAGAAAAATGGCCAAATATCCCTAAAGCACTTTGGCAAGAGGCATGGCAGGAAGCGCTAGATGTATGGGATCGTAACGTACCACTACATATCTACGGTTCGGATATAGACCCTAACGCTCTGTCCTTGGCCCGCACACACGCCATTGAGGCAGGAGTAGAGGACGTCATTCACTTTCAGCGCCTGCCCGTGGCAGAAGTACGATCTAGATTTAAATATGGGCATATGATCGCTAATCCACCCTATGGAGAACGACTTGGTGAATTGAAAGAAATCGAAGGACTCTATCTTGAACTTGGTGAAACATTTAATCGTTTGGAAAATTGGTCTTTGCATATGCTTACCACTCACCAATTTCCTGAACGATTAATTGGACGTCGTTGGGATAAAAGCAGAAAGCTCTATACTGGACGGCTTGAATGCCATTATTTCCAGTTCTTCGGACCACGTCCACCTAGAGAACCGTACTAGGCCATGCTTCCGGCAACATTTCTGGATTCATGATGGTCTGGAAATAGACCGCATATCCAAGGTCGTCGAAATCGCACTTTAGAATCTATTTCAGAACATAAAACAGATAATCCGTATCAGCCACGAATTCCATCGGTTCTATCATTTGGTTATAAAACCACTGCCATTTGAATTCATCAAGGCTATCACAGTAGCGCCTCACATAGTTAGGCACTTGCGAACTGCTCATATATTCTTTGAAGATATCCAATGATTTCATTAACTTTTCCATAATCCGTATAGATATGAGTTTGAATAAAAGCACTGGAAATTGTATCCGCAGGGATGCAACAACCAGTGCTTTTGTCATATCTCCTCCTTATCAGGAGTGTATATGAAATATCTTGATTTTATAATGCCCCTTTTTCAAAATGTCCTTGACATGGGGACCACTTTAAAATGTGTCATCCAGTTTGTTACACCCTATTTTAAAATTAAGTAAGAAGAAATCTCAAGATTGCTTGGCCATTGAAACGTATGTAGTAAGAGTAAGTTTCATCAAATGACAGATTCGAGGAAAGAGGTGGGCATCATTGAACTGAAATCTGAGGCTCGCCTTTTATGGATTGAATGTCTCTGATTACCCTTTGCACTTCTTCCTCTATACCTTCGACAGCGAGCGTAACGGCGCCTTCTGAGCCATCGACTCCACCGGCAGCGATGCATCGGACTTCAACATCATAGAGTGTTTCTAGGGCCGCCAATTCCGTAACAACAGTTGCACCAACCATAGGAACGAGACCAACTTTATGCCCAATCGCTTCGTCAATCGGAGATTTGGTCATGAAATCTACGGCTACTCGAACATCGGGAATCATCTTTTCTAGGCCGATCGGAACAATTAGTTCAATTCCTCGTGCATAGAGGATTCCCTGAGCTGCCCCGATCGTACCCCCTGTTGAATCGGAAACCATCACAGCGGTTAAGCCAGTGTTATCAACCGCGCTGCCGCCTTTGATGAAAATATCTCCCACTTGTAACTTAGGCAAGTATTCTTTCCAGGAGATGTTGAGAGCTTTCCCTCGCTCGATAACATAAGGAGCCGTTCTTTTAGATGATTGACTGACTCCTAGCTCCCCTTTCGTAACGATACCCACTGTATATCCGGTTTTATCCTCGATGTGTATTCCTAGTAATTCTTCAGCGACAAAGGCATTAGACGTGCCGCCAGCAACGATGATCGTGTGTCTTTCCAAAGCGTTCTGAACGCTTGGTAGTGCTGTTACTCCTCGTGCAATAAGTCGTTTTGATTCACTCGATGTTAATGTAATCAAGGCCTTCATAGGTATCCTCCTTATATATATGTTTGTCTAAGCTACTCATATCTTATACCAAAACTTCTAGATCTAAAAGTGTTCAGAAGAGTCATAATCGTGGGATGAATCTCAATCAATAAATTAGATGCTGTAATAGCAAATGGTAATTTTACAAGCAATAGCAACTCACGTAGACTGGTTAGTGACAATTATAACAACTGTAAGGAGGCTGAGGTTTTGTTACTAAGTATTATTGCGTATCTATCCATTCTCCTATTTGTAGGACTATCTGCTTTCAAAGCTTATCAATTTGCGAAAATGCCCATGCACGGGCGTATGGATCTCTATCCAATTCCCAAAGAAGAAGGATTTGAACATGGAGGTTCCTTTTATGAGCAATCTGAATGGTGGAATAAACCACACAAAGTTTCTCACGTACGCGAAATAAAAGAAATGTTAAAAGAAATTATTTTTATTAAGAAGCTGTTCGAAAACCAACGTCCGTTATGGTGGATTTCTTATGCTCTTCACTTAGGTATTTACCTTCTGATGACTTGGACTATATTATTAGTGATCGGTGTATTTTCTATCCCCAACGGGGTTGCTATAGAGAGCTTGAGCGTCTGGGGATCGTTGATTTACTACCTAACTGTTGTAACGGGAATTTCCGGTCTTGCACTAGCTACTTTAGGATCTGGGGCATTATTTCTTCGTCGGCTGTTCGACAATACTTTAAAAAAGCATACAACTCCTCAAGAGTATTTTAATCTGTTGCTCATTTTTGCAGCTCTTGTTTCTGGGATCATGACCTGGGGCACTGATTTATCCTTTGGTACTGCTCGAGAAGTGACTGGAAGTCTTATTACTTTCTCTTCTACTTTTGCAGCCACTACCCTTCAAACTCTAAACATTATTCTTGTCGGAATTATGCTGATTTATATTCCTATCAGTAAGATGAGCCATTATGTTGGAAAGTACTTTACCTTCCATAAGGTTCTTTGGGACAATGATCCGAATCTTAAGGGAAGCGCGATCGAGCATCAAGTCAAAAAAGCATCGACTTTTCGCCCGACCACTTCGTGGTCTGCCCCTCATTTAAAGCCACCCGTTGCACCAGGAAAATAACTTAAATCTTGAATGTCGACTTTATGGAAAAGGAGATCAAAGTATGATAAATCAAAAAGATCTACGTCCGAAGGATATGGGACGCTCTGATGAGCAACTTATCAAACTCGAACTAGGTCAATTAATACCTCTACTGGCGCCATATGATAAGCCTGGAATGGAATCCCAATTAACTGATCCTAAGTCTGCATGGAAAGAAAAATACTGCACTTCTTTAGATGGATATGTTGGTATAGGAACCTTAGTTCGACCCAAAACTAAGGAGGAAGAAAATGAATTTGTCAATAGTTTTCTCAGAGGATTAGAAAAGATTTTCTCCGATGCCAATAATGGGGTGCTCCAACCTATCTTGTTGACATATGAATACTGTGCGAAATGCGATACCTGTTCAAGTGCCTGTCATATTTATGAAGCGACAGGAGACAACGAGATGTACCGACCGATTTTCCGTTCTGAGGTTCTTCGTAAAATTATGAAGAAGTATTTCACCACTAGTGGAAAACTCTTAGGCAGTTTTGTCGGGGCAGATATCGATGTTAACTGGGAAACGATTGCTCGGCTAGGGGAATTAGCCTACCGCTGTAATCTTTGCAGGCGCTGTGCTCAGACCTGTCCCCTGGGGTTGGATAACTCCCTTCTCGCCAAAGAAATTCGCAAGATCTTCAGCCAGGAGATGGGGATTGCTCCAACTCCTATTCATGCCAAAGGTACGATGAACCAGCTGAAGACTGGCTCATCAACTGGCTTGACTAAAGCAGCGTTTTTAGATACCCTTGAGTTCTTAGAAGAAGATACCGAAGAAAGATTTGGCATAAAGCTTAAATTCCCAGTGGATAAAAAAGGTGCCGACATTCTACTGCTGCATAATGCTGGAGAGTTTATAGCCTGGCCAGAAAACCCTGTTGCATTTGCCATTCTTATGAACGCAGCTGGCTTAAACTGGACCCTTAGTAGTGAGGTTTTGGGGTATGACAGTGTTAACTATGGTCTCTGGTATGATGATCCTCAGGCTAAAAAGATCGCCTTGGGACAGATGAAAGTAGCTAAAGACTTAGGCGTCAACCGCATGGTGATGGGGGAATGTGGGCATGCCCATAAGGCTTCGGCGATTGTGGCTGACCGCATGGCCTTTGGTGACGCTAAGATTCCTGTAGAGAGCTGTTTCCCTCTTTTTTGGGATATCGTCAAGAATAAGCGTGTAAAATTTGATCCCGGTAAGAATAATTTCCCAGTAACTCTCCACGATCCTTGTAATGTGGTGCGCCAAATGGGAATTGTAGAGCCTCAAAGGAATGTTGTAAAAGCATTGTGTCCTCAGTTTAGAGAAATGGCACCTCACGGAACAGAAAACTACTGCTGTGGCGGGGGTAGTGGTTTCGCCATTATGAATGACGCAAACTTCCCTGAGTTTAGAACTCAAATTGCTTCTCGGGTGAAATTTAACCAGATTCTTGGAGCCTTTAAGGATACCATAGCAGACCCCTCAATTATTAAATATATTTGTGCTCCTTGTTCTAACTGCAAGGGAGCTATGCGTGGTATTTTGGAACACTACGATGCTACTGAGAAATTTAATCTCCAGTATTCCGGTTTAGTGGAGTTAATGGTGAACGCAATGGTGGATATGAAGAAGCCTTTCTTTGAGTTTCTAGAAACAAAGTAATCAGACTTCAACTATATTCTTATAGAATAGACCATTTCAGATATTCTGAAATGGTCTATTTGTTCAGGTTTCAATCATGTATTACTAGTCAAAGATAATTGACATCTAAAGTCAATGTGTGGTGTAAAGCCATAGGCATTGGCAGGAACAATATAATCGGTTTTGGCACGCAAACTTAGTAACGGATTTCGAGGAAACCTTGACTTCTGATTATTTTGTTCTCGCTACTGTGGATAAGACGAGTGCCCAACAGGTTCCAGGTGTAGCCGGATCTTTACATTGAGATCATTCGCATGATGCCAGAAGGTCAAGGGTTTAATAAACACCAAGCAGGTGAAACATGACATGGTCATGGGATCTGAACCCATCTGAGTTGAAACAGCTGATGCAATAGTTGGCCCTCGTTTAAAGGTTACCTTAGGTGAGGCTGATTCTCGAGTGTTACTCATATTGTTTGATTCTGGCATGTCAAAACAGGTAGAAATGAAGGGACATGGCGTTGATCTTCAATTCACTTGCAAAGTGAAGGCTTTTGAAAGGGATGCTGAAGGAAAGGTGTGTCGTGTCATCACAGAACAGGTAATATTGAAACACAAAAGTTTATTGTAGTCATTGGGTATGTCCAGAAGTTAGACTTGCTCGCGGGGCCGGGTTCACTATTGAAAGCATAGGAGCTATTCATGTGGATGAGCAGTTGCGGACTAATGATCCTTCTATTTTGATGCGTAGACTCTGCAGAACAAATTCACCTTATTACGGGTGAATCGGTTTATATTCCATTAGCCTCGACCTCCAACAAACAAAGTCGCGTCATCGCTGACCATATCGCTGGACTTCCCGCGCGTTTGCTCATTGAGGACACTTCTGTACTTCAAGCCTTTGATCTTTGTATGCTCCAAGGAAAAGATATTAGTGAAGTAACTTATCTTTAAGGAGGACTCTCAGTCTGGATGCGTATTTTAAACAAGACTAATACACCTCAACTTCATAATCAGTATTCCGTATAGTTCAATCGGTATTCAATATTGTACGGATACAACTCAAGGTGTTAAATTAAGGACATGGACTAGTGTTAATTTACACAAGTAAAACTCGTATTAAGGTTTGTCCACTGTTTGATTTTTCTCTTTATTAGTTTAAGGAGGTGTTATTTGTGTTTATTGTATCAATCGATGAAGATCTATGCTCAGGTTGCAACTCTTGCACTGAAGGATGTCCAGCTCACCTACTTGGCTTTAGTGAGGACAAGGCTCATGTAGTTGGTGACGAATCAGAGTGCATGGGTTGTGAAAGCTGTACGTCGGTCTGTCCAACAGAAGCCATCAGTATTTCCGAAATGTAAGAAACTCCCATAAACTTGAAGACGGAGGGTGTGCCATGACAGAAAAGAAAACGCCTCTACTAGACGAACTAGAAAAAGGCAAATGGCCCAGTTTTGTAACTGAAATCAAACGGGCCGCAGTAAAAAGTGCTGCTTCAGCTGAATTACTACAAGTCTTGGAAAGATCTTATGAAGAGCGCAGAGGACACTGGAAACACGGTGGGATCGTTGGTGTTAGGGGTTATGGTGGCGGTGTAATTGGCCGTTATATCGATGAGCCTCAAACGTATCCTAACGTTGCTGAGTTCCATACTGTTCGTCTGCTTCAACCATCTGGCTGGTTCTACAACACGAAAACACTTCGTTCCATTTGTGATGTTTGGGAGAAACACGGAAGTGGTTTAACGAACATGCACGGTTCAACAGGGGATATTATTCTACTAGGATGCAAAACAGAGAGTATTCAACCCATCTTCGATGAGTATAGTGAGCTAGGATTTGACTTAGGCGGATCTGGGTCCTGCCTGAGAACAACTAACTGCTGCGTAGGACCAGGACGTTGTGAACATGCCTGCTATGACACACTTGAAGCCTGTTATAATATAACCAATGAATTTATGGATGAGCTTCATCGTCCAATGTGGCCTTACAAGAGCAAAATTAAGTTCTCTGGTTGTGCTAATGATTGTACTTCTTCGATTGCCCGCTCTGATTGCTCCGTGATCGGAACTTGGCGCGATACTTTAAGAATCGATCAAGACGCAGTAAAAGAATATGTAGCTAATAAATACGATATTCAAGGTTTGGTTTGTGACAAATGCCCAACGAGCTGCCTGAAATTCAATTCTGAAACTCAAGAACTTTCAGTAATTGGCGAAGATTGCACGCGTTGCATGCATTGTATAAATATGATGCCTAAGGCTATTCGAGCTGGCAAAGAAAAAGGCGCTAGTATTTTGATCGGTGGAAAATCCACGATTGTTCAGTCCGCTTTCATGTCTTGGGTTATTGTGCCATTCATGAAGATGGAAAAAGAAGACGATTTTGAAGAGTTTAAGGATCTCATGCGCCGCATTTGGGAATGGTGGGATGAGAATGGTAAATCACGTGAACGTATTGGTGAGACAATTTACCGCTTAGGAATGACCAAATTCCTAAAGGAAACGGAAATTCCTCCTGTACCGCAAATGGTCTTCCGCCCACGTGCTAACCCATATGTCTTCTGGGATCAAGATGATCTTGACAAATCCGGAACTGCTCTTGATGGATCTAAGCTCTAATTTCAAAATAATAAGTAGCTAACGAGAGGTGGATTACGATGGCAAAACTAGATCAAGGACCTCCAAATTATAAAGATATGCTTCCTCCGGTCATCCTGGAAAACTACGGCAAATGGAAATATCATGAGATTCCCCGTCCAGGCGTTCTCAAACATGTTTCTGAAAGCGGCGCAGCACTTTATAGTGTACGTGTGGGTTCTCCTCGTTTGGTCAGTATTGATTTTATCCGTGATTTATGTGTAGTGGCTGACGAATATTGTGATGGGCATCTTCGCTTCACAACTCGTAATAATGTTGAATTTTTAGTTTCTGATGAGTCTAAACTTCAACCACTACTTGATTCTTTAGATGCTAAAGGATACTGTGTAGGTGGAACAGGCGCATCCATTAGCAATATTGTTCACACTCAAGGGTGGGTACACTGTCATACTCCAGCAACGGATGCTTCAGGCGTTGTTAAAGCCGTTATGGATGATTTATATGAGTATTTTAATTCCATGAAGCTCCCTGCTAAATTGAAAATGGGCTTGGCGTGCTGTTTAAATATGTGTGGTGCAGCACACTGCAGTGACATCGCGATTGTCGGTGTTCATAGAACTCCTCCTCGTATTAACCATGAGATTATTCGAAAAGGCACTGAGATTCCTAGTCTCGTTGCTAGTTGCCCGACTGGCGCTATTCGTCCAGATCCTAAGAACAAGAGTGTTATCGTCAATGAAGATAAATGTATGTATTGCGGTAACTGCTATACGATGTCTCCTGCTATGGAAATCTATGATCCTAAGAACGATGGAATCGCGATTCTTATTGGGGGTAAAACCTCAAATGCCCGTTCTGCACCGAGCTTTTCTCGTATGGTGATTCCTTTCCTACCAAACAATGCTCCACGTTGGCCTGAAACAACTGAAGCAATTCGCAATATCTTAGAGCTCTGGATTGCAAATGCTCACAAAGGTGAACGTGTTGGTGAATGGGTTGAGCGGATTGGTTGGGAGAAATTCTTCAGCATGGCTGGACTTCCTTTCTCTTCAATGTTGATCGATGATTACATCTTCTCAAGAGAGACCTTCCGTACATCAGCATCATTTAAGTACTAATTTGATAATTAAAGAAAGTTAGAAAGCTGGTATCTAAATGGCAAAAGGACCTGCAAGCCCCGAAGTAAAAGCGAAAGTACTTGAATATCTTGGGAAAGTGCAAAAAGCCAAGAGTAGAGATGTCGCTGTTGCCATAGGCGAGACAAAGGGCGATGTGGATAACGCAGTTAAAGAGCTTACCGCTGAGGATCTAGTTGAATATCTTTATATTACGACCACCTTTATTTGTTTAAAAGGTAAGGTTCAAACACCTAATGGTTGATTCTTTTTCCCTAGGTAGACGAAACTAAAGCGATACTTTTTTTATATACTTTCTATTGACCATCTGAAGGATATCCTTTCCCAAAATTTCTGCTGATTCTCTCAAATCTGCATTGCTGGGAATGGGCTGAGGATGGTCAATTTTTTTGTGTTAGTTATAGATTCACTCCTGAATAAATTGCTCCAAGAAAGGTGCGGGTGTTATGTTACCATTGACAGCTATGAACGAATTGAGTATCAGGAATGTCCCTCGCTTAGTAATTGGAGCACCTCAGGGGCGGAGTGGGAAAACAACGTTTACTTTAGGGTTACTCAGAGCATTTGCACGGCAAGGAATTGTAGTTCAACCCTTCAAGAAGGGACCAGACTATATTGATGCTAGTTGGCATACGACCGCGGCGGGGAACACTTGCCGTAACCTGGATTCTTTTTTCATGAGAAAACAGGAGATTTGTAGTTCTGTGTCTAATCACTCCTTCGGAAAATCAATTACCATCATTGAAGGTGCGATGGGCCTATATGATGGTTTAGATTTGCAAGGAAGTAGTTCTACTGCTGAAATTGCTAAGGTAACCCAATCCCCAGTGCTACTTGTGGTTGATGCAACCAGGATGACACGTAGTATAGCCGCTATAGTGATGGGCTATCAACATTTTGACCCAGACGTGAAAATCGTGGGTGTCGTTTTGAATAAAGTAGCACGTGCCCGCCATGAGAAGATTGCTCGTGAAGCCATAGAAGAATTCTGTAAAATACCAGTTGTGGGTGCGATTCCAAAAGACATCAATTTACGCATTCCTGATCGGCACCTTGGACTCGTTACGAAGGGCGAAATTGATGAAACGGATAATTTACTGGATTATTTTGCAGATGTCATAATTGAACATGTGGACTTAAACAGAATCATGTCTCTAGCCCAAAGCGCTCCAGAACTGCCTCAGTTTGGTGAGTCGCTGGTTCCTAACTTAGCTAAATACGCGGCCAAAAATAGGGGAATGAAACCCAAAATTGGAGTTATCCAAGACTCGGCTTTTAGCTTTTATTATCCTGAAAACTTGGAAGCATTGAGAGACTCAGGGGCTGATTTGGTTCCTATAAATAGCCTTTCAGATAGCCAACTCCCTGGAGACCTTGACGGGCTCTATATAGGAGGGGGATTTCCAGAAGTTTTCGCTGCTGAGCTCGAAGAGAACAAACCTCTTCGTTTAGAAATTCGACGGGCAGGAGAAAAGGGACTACCAATTTACGCCGAATGTGGAGGGCTAATGTATCTTGGCCGCTCGATTCGAACGTCTTCTCATAACTTTGAAATGGTTGGCTTACTTCCGCTTGATACCCAGATGGAAAATAAACCTCAAGGGCATGGGTATACGATCATGGAAGCAATTCCAGATCAGCCTTGGTTTACGGAGAATATGGAGATTAAGGGCCATGAATTTCATAATTCCCGGGTGATCAACTTAGCACCTTACTTGAAGTTTGGGTTTAAGGTTAAACGGGGGTTTGGAATCGATGGGCAGCATGACGGAATTTGTTATAAGAACGTTTTTGCAGCGTATAATCATATTCACGCTCTGGGATGCCCTGAATGGGCTGAACGAATGGTGAAGTTGGCAACCAACTTCAGCCAGACTAAGTGGGCACAGGATGAGAAAGTTGCGGGACAATAAAGCATCAACGGACATTTGCAGAATGATAGTCCTTGTTATATTGTTCAAATCTTCTCTGAATAGTTTGTTGGAAAGATGGTCTATTTCAAAGCAATTCGAAAGCCTTCCGTATGGGAGGCTTTTTGAATTGGTCAGGGCGTGGTCAAAGAATAAAAGGCCTTAGGAAACACATGAGAAATGTAACGAAATATTGCTTGTGGTTTTCTCATTAAATGTTATGAGTCTTATTAAGAAAATTTTTCTTTGTTTTTATAGAAAAGGAAGTGTGGCTGTCTGGCTAATACTTCTCCTTAATGATATTATAAACATAAGGATATTTTATAATAATACTAGGATTTTTCAGAGAGCAAGCAAAGCCTTTGGGAGAGGCCGTTGATGATTTTCAACGTTTATTGCCCTGTACAAAGCAATTGCGCGGTTTTAGGCGCTTGAGCCTTGATGCAGTTTGAACCCTCGAATTTAGTTCATTGTAACGAGTTGAACCAGTGTTTTTATTATCATGAACTTCGTGAGGGACGGGCATTTCTTAGAGTACACTATTTATTTATAAGGATCGAGGAAGGGAGATACATCATCATGGAACAACACCTTCTTGTTTTTAAAGAGGTGGCAGAAACCAAAAATATAACCTTATCAGCTAAGAAACTTCACATGAGTCAACCCAGTATTAGCTTGCAGATTCAGAATCTCGAAAATCAGTATGGCGCTCGTTTTTTTGATCGCACAAATAAAGGGGTAACTCTTACCAAAGAAGGTAAAATTTTCTATGCTCATGTTCGGAGTGTCCTGGATATACTTACGAATGCCAAAGAACAGATAAACGCTCTTGCCAAGGATCAGAGAGGACTTATCTATCTTGGAGCCACTTTAACGATTGGGGAGTATATTCTACCAAATATTCTTGCATTCTTGTTCAAGACGCATCCTGACGTGGACTTCAAGGTGAAAATCGCAAATACAGAATCGATTTCTCAAGATGTTTTAGAGAAAAAAATGCATATTGGCCTGATCGAGGGTCCGGTGCCAGTGCATAAGGATCTTAATGTAGAAAATTTCTGGGAAGATGAGTTAGTAGTCGTGCTTCCGTATTTTCACCCCTGGGCGTCCAGGAATAGCATCACCTTAGCTGAACTTCCAAACGAACGTCTGGTGACACGAGAAGATGGCTCAGGGACTCGTAGAGTAATGGAGATGGCCTTAAAAGAGAGAGGGCTTGAACCTGATCAGTTAAATATCACGATGGAATTGGGAAGTACTCAGGCCATCAAACAACTGGTTTCGGCTGGACTTGGAATTACGATTATTTCCTCACTGACTGTTAGTAGGGAAGACGATCAGAAAATATTCAAATGCTTAAAGATTCAAGATGCTCCTATTTATCGGCCCCTCAGTATTCTTACTAATGCCCGAACCACCCAGACTAAAGATGAACGTCTCTTGATCAATCTCCTCCATGATCATAGGTTACTATCGGATGTTTTAAGTAAGGACTATAATGAACTAGAAGATCTCGAATAAGCTATTATTTACTCATAGTCTGTAGTGAGTAGTAGGGAAGGACGAGAACAAAAAATGAAAACAGACTGCCGGATTGGACTCGTTCAGATGGAATCCATTGTTGGAGAGACTGAACGTAATTTTCAAAGAATTATTCACTTGGCTGAGCTTGCTCATAAGCAAAAGATCTCCCTGCTGTGCTTTCCGGAATGTGCCTTAGACGGCTATTCACCGCCGGATGCATCGGAAATGGGAGACACACTTGAAAGTCCTTGGATTTCACGATTAAGGGAGTGTTCGCAAGACTTAGGGATCACTCTTTTAGTGGGTCTAGTAGAGCAAGGTAAAGTTGCCAAAAAACCTCATATATCTCATGTTATCTTGTCTCCAGATAAGGAACCTGCGATTTATCGGAAAGTGCATCTGGGTCGGAGTGAGCTGGCATATTTCACAGCTGGAGATCATTTTCCAATCTTTTCAGCTCATGGAACGACATTTGCTGTGGGGATTTGCTGGGACTGGCATTTCCCAGAAACGGCAGCGATTTATTCTCTAAAGGGTGCTGAGGTCTTGTTTGCTCCTCATGCTTCCCCACTTGTAGCTGGTGATCGAAAAGAGATTTGGTTGCGTTATCTCGGTGCACGCGCTTATGATAATTCCGTTTACCTCGGAGCGTGTAATTTGATGGGAGGCAACGGTAAAGCGAAGGAATTTAGCGGAGGAGCCATTGTTATTGGCCCAAAGGGAGATCTGCTTAATCAATCATATCTGAGGGAAGAAGGAATACTCTCAGCGTCCTTGTCAGCTGATCGGATCAATCTAATTCGTCGCTCTGAGCGTGCATCTATGAGAGATAGCTTTTTTCTAGCGGATCGACGAAAGGAACTTTATCATGAATTAATTGAACTAGACATTGCGGATCGTTCAAAGGTATCGAAAGAGTAGAAGTGGCCCGCTTTCATGCATAGATTTTCGAAACGGAACCACTCTTGGGTAAAGTTAACTGTTAACTTTGATATATTCCCGTTTGTATCAAAAAATGTATAGACTAAAGATGTTCAGAGAAAAAAAGAAGCCTTCCTAGCATTGATGCTAGGAAGGCTTCTTTTAAAAACGATTTACCAATTGTTGCGTGCTCGAGGTTGGTAACAATCACGACAATACACTGGTTTATCACCGGAAGGTTGAAACGGCACCGTGGTTTCTTTTCCACACGTAGCACAGATAGCGGGGAACATTTCACGTGGTTGACGAGAATAACCGCCACCGCCACCGTTATTTCTAGTTTGTGCTTTGCGTGCAGCACGACATTCTGGGCAACGTCCGGGCTCATTGGTAAACCCTTTCTCTGCATAGAACTCTTGCTCGGACGCTGTAAATTCAAAATCACGTCCACAATCTTTACAATTTAAAATTTTGTCATTAAACACTAATAAAAACCTCCGTTTTATTATTACCCGCTACATGGGAAGTTCTAAGAAATCTTCCCATAGCCTTAGGCAATCGAGAAGGTTTGGAAATCCACAAGTATTAACGAGTTTCTTTTAGTATAGCTATTAAATGAATACAAGTCAATTGTTTACCGAAAATTTTCCACTATATTCTGTAAGTTCCCACTTATAAATAATAGTTAGGGATTAGGAGTGTATTTATCTCAAAATCCAGTGCTTAATAAAATACGGTAATATCGCATAACAATAAACATAAGAGCATGCAGGCAAGATGAGGAGGATGACCATATTGAAGCAACTCGATTTAGGGACTCTACCGGATCGTATACTTGGTATGCATAGACTGGAGACAATATTTAACCAGAATGGCTATTTGATTTGCCAGTCTTCAGGAGAAAGACTATATAACTTTGAGGATATTGTAGCCATTTTCATTCCGCTTAGTCCAGGGAGTGATCAGGTTGTTGCAGTTCATAGTGAATATGCTAAGGCGTTTATCCAGGGCTTAATCTCAAACCTTCATTAATTTTTATAAAAGGGATTGAAAGAATGAAGTGCATCATTGATATAGAATGGACTTATATAAAGGTAGGGCCGTCTTATGAATGGTCCTACCCTTATATAAGTCCAATTTCTGGCTAGATCAGATTAAACTCTCCCATTACTAGTTACAGAGAACAAACGTTAAGCGAATTGTTTCTGAGTCATTAGACATAGGACTATCGAATAGGTCTAGATCACCTTCGATTGTGACTATAGCCTTATATTTGTTAGCACAACTCAAGATTATAATGAAATTAATAGACAATAGGTTGCAAAAAGACGAAGGAGGGTTTTGAATTGAAAGCAAAATTAATGGGACTCTTACGGGACGAAACGGGACAAGCAATGACCGAATATGGACTCATTATCGCACTCGTGGCGATCGGCGTCATAGTTGCTCTAACAGCGATGGGTGGCCAACTTAGTACCCTTTTTGATACAATAAAAACTAAGCTTACACCTGCCACTTAACATATTTGTAATTAAAGCCGCTCATAACCATTGCTAATTAATTAAGAACACAACCCAGAACCCTACTGCCCGCAGTAGGGTTCTTTAGAAAAAGGGGGAGCTGTAATGGGAGTGAATGAGGTTGCGATGGGATTGACATTAGGCATCGCTGTCTTCACTGACTGGCGTGAACACAAGATCTACAACAGACTGCTCGTTCCCGCTTTTTTCACTGCGATCCTGCTCCATACGTTTCAAGGAGGGGTCTCTGGATTGACGAGCAGTCTCTTGGGAGCCGTTACCGGTTTTGTTTTACTCTTTCTACCATATCTCTTAGGGGGGATGGGAGCAGGGGATGTAAAGTTACTTGCGGTGATCGGGGCTTTTGGCGGTGCCCATTTTGTCATTACCAGTGTCCTATACGGAGCCGTCATAGGTGGTCTTATCTCTGCCGTTTTGCTTGCTCGTCGAAAAGCCTTTGGAAATACGCTTAAGCACTTCCTGCTCTTTATCCCCATTCTTCAAAAGCCTCAACATATAAATGTAGCAATGAACAATGTGCGACAAGAGAAATTCCCCTACGGAATTGCGATTGCCTTAGGTACACTGATTGCCTTGTTTTTGCCCTTGGGAGGGAGATGGTCATGATTCAAAGACTCCGGAAAGGAGAACATGGCCAAGCTTTAGTCGAAATGGCCCTTGTCTTGCCTCTTTTTTTCCTGTTACTGTTTGGCGTGATTGAGATGGGGCGCGTCGGCTATGCTTATATTACAGTTAGCAATGCCGCTCGGGCAGGTGGCCGAACCGCAACCATCGGAGGAACAGACGCCGATATTAATAATTCCGTTCAGTATGCAGCGACTTCCCTTGATTCAGCGAGTCTAACGATCGCAATTACACCAACTCAAAGCCAACGAAAGTCAGGGCAACAAGTAACGGTTAAAGTCAATTATCCCGTTCAACTAATCATTCCAATCATTAGTAATGTGATACCCAATCCTGTCGTGGTGAGTTCAAGCATCATTATGCGACTAGAATAGGAAAATCCATAGTGCCCATTTCCATAAGATGGAGGAGTGGTCATGATTATAATAAAATCTCCTGTTTCTAAACGATGGAAACCCTCGCTACAAAAGTTTAAACAACTATTTTGCCAAGGGTTTAACAATACCGATGTTAATAGGAAGGAACGCGGGAGCGTTGTCGTGCTAGTTACCTTGTCATTAACAGTCCTGCTCGGTTTCTGTGCAATTGTAACAGATGTTGGTTTAATGTATGCCCAAAAGGCACATCTTCAAAATTCGGTCGATGCAGCAGCCCTCGCTGGTGTGCAAGAGCTTCCGAATAATCCCAGTCTTGCTGAGCAGAAAGCTAGGGATTATGCCGACGAAAATGGAGTTCCAGCTGTTACTGTGTCTTTAGAAGCAAATAACGCCAAAATAATTGTTCAGGCCACTCAGCAAGTTCCTACCTATTTTGCCCGAATCTGGGGCATTACTGAGGAACAGATTTCCGTCTCCGCCAAGGCCATGATGGTTCCACCGACAGAACTATCTGGAGCAGTGCCTCTTAGCATCCAGGAACAAGACTTTGTCTATGGGCAGAAGTATGTGCTCAAATCTGGAGGAGGATCTGGAACCTCCAGTTGGTACCTTGATGACAGCAAGAATAATGCCGTTGAAAAATCTGGCGAAGACTCTGTAACCCCAGGCTGGTATGGAGCTTTGGATCTTAGTGGTAATGGTGCCAATACGTATGAAACGGATTTAGCCAATGGGTATCAGGGAACTTTACGGGTGGGACAGATTGTGGATGTCAAACACGGAAATATGAGCGGACCAACGGCAGACGGAATCAACACGAGATTAAGAAGTGACATAGAGATTCCGCGAAATACCTTCGTTAATTATAACCGGAATGCCCCGGAAATTATTTATATCCCTATTGTCCGGATTATTTCCGAAAGTGGGAATTCCATTCAACAAGTGCAAATCGTTGGATTTGCCGCTTTCTTTCTCGAAGGGGTTGCCGGAAACGGGAACGATTCTATCGTAACAGGTTGGTTTATACAGACCCTTGCTTCGAATGGCCATACTTCGGCTAGCCTATCTGACCTGATAAAGACAGAACAGGACATGGAGCATGGGATAGCGAATATGGATTTCGGTCTATACACGCCGAAACTCGTTGACAATTAACCCTCCTCTGAAACAGTCTGGAACGTAATGCCTGAGTAAGATAATAGTAACCATAATGAGGAGTGACTATCATGCAGCGTAGAGGTTTTTTTCTTCTGGCACTCGTTTGTGGGTTGATAGCGGCTGGATCAATGTATTTCTATCTTAACAATGCGAACAGAAACACATCAGTTTCGTTCAAACCTTTGGTGATCGTAAAGACGAACATTCCGGCCCGTTCGGTCATTGAGGCCAGCCAGTTGGAGGTTAAGGATGTTCCGACTCAGGGATATCCCCAGGGTGGTTTTTCTACCATTCAAAATGTCGTGGGTTCTGTGGCCCTATTAAATCTCTCAGCCGGAGATTTGCTCCTCAGTTCAATGCTTGAACGTCGGAATATTCAGAATAAAAGTAATGGCAACTCCACAGGCAGCCCAACTGCCCTCACCGTTCCGGACGGAAAAAGGGCGGTTGCGATTCCGATTGGTTTAGTCAGTGGGGTCGGTTATGCTGTAAAACCCGGAGATCACGTCGATGTTCTCGTGACGATAGACACGAAGGACTCCTCCGCAAATTCACAGGCCGTGGCTATAACGACATTGGCTGCCCAGGATGTTTTGATATTAAGCGTGGGGGAGAGTGTAAGTGGAGATAAAACAAAGGTTGATACCAAATCTTACACGTTGGCTCTGAGCGTACCACAAGCAATGGCGATAACCTACGGAAGTGAAAAAGGAAGTCTGCGTTTGATGTTGCGTAATCCTGCAAATACGGACATTCGTCAAGATACCCCGGTAAGCGGGAATGTGTTTTTGGATCCCAGTTATTTTAATCGTTATAAGTAAGGGGGTACCTACCATGAAACGCATTAGCGTGTTGATTGTTGACGATATTAGCGACACTAGGGATAGCATCCGGCGACTTCTTCAATTTGAAGACGATATGGAGGTAATAGGCGAGGCAGGATCCGGTTCCGAAGCGATACTGATGGCTGAAGAGAAACGGCCGGATATTATTTTGATGGATATCAATATGCCAGAAATGGATGGAATACGGACAACTGAGCTCATGGCCCTTCGAGTACCGGAAAGTTCCGTGATTATTATGTCGGTCCAAGGGGAGCAGGCCTATTTGCGCAGGGCCATGATGGCTGGAGCTCGGGAATATATTATTAAGCCCTTTAACGGAGGTGAATTGGCTAGTGTCATTGCCAAGGTCAGTGAAATGGATCAACGAAAAAGGGATGCTTTGGGAGAACACTCTAAGGTGTTTGTCGATTCAAAAATGCGAAATGGGCAAATCATTTCTTTCTTTAGTACTAAGGGTGGAGTAGGTAATACCACGTTAGCTACCAATCTAGCGGTCCAATTAGCAAGTTCAGGAAAATGGAGAGTTCTGCTAATTGATCTCAACCTTCAATTCGGAGATGTTGCCGTCTTTCTTAATCTTGTTCCAAAACGAACGATTGCCGACTTGACTCAGTCTGGACCAATTAAGTTTTCCGAGATTCAATCTTACTTTTTAACTCACTCTTCCGGTCTTCAGGTTTTGGCAGCTCCAACACGCCCAGAATATGCCGAACTAATCACAGCAGAACATGTAGAACAAATCCTTACAGAGGTAAAGGCTCATTTTGATTTTATAATTTGTGATAATGTCAGCCGATTTGAAGATATTAGTCTAGTAAGTTTTGATGCGGCAACTCAAATTTGGCTAGTGGTCGCAATGGATGTACCCACCCTTAAGAATGCAAAGCTAAGCCTTGAGGTTATCGAGGGGCTTCATCATACCCCCAAAGTGCACGTTGTTCTTAACCGTTCCAGTAAAGAAATGGGAATGGATCCTCATGATGTGGAAAAGAGCCTGAATGTCAAAATAAGCTATGAAATTCCGAGCGACGGGCGAGCACTTGTTGCCGCCCTCAACCGAGGGGTACCTTTTGTGATGTCCCACTCTCAAATCAAGGTATCAGAAGCAATTCGCAAGATGGCGGAAGAACTTACTTCATCAGAACCCTTTGAGACAAAGCCAGCCCCGCAAGAGCACGAGCGTCGAAGGCCAAAACCCTTAATGGAGCTAAGTAGAATTTTTGGATTTTAAGGAGGCATGAATAGTGTCTTTGCTTAAACGTTTAGAAAAGGAAAAGATTCTTCAATCCGAAGAGCCAACGAACGAGTCCAGAACAATTCGTTCCACTTCACAAATTGACCCCTGGCGTGAATTTAAAAGCACCGTACATCATGAAGTCATCCAAGCTTTGGATAAGATTAACACCCAGGACCTCACTTCCGAGACACTGCATCCGCTTGTTGAACACACGCTTGACGCGAGGGCAGATGCCTTGGGGTTAACCCCTCCACGGATGGAACGACAGCGCCTAGTGAAAGAGGTTATAGACGAGATCTTAGGGTTTGGGCCGATTGAATCGTTGCTACAAGATCCTACTGTAAATGAAATCATGGTTAATGGACCACGCCAAGTGTATGTTGAACGAAAGGGCAAACTTGAACCAGCCGGGGTAACGTTTTACGATGATGCTCACGTCTTGCATATTATTGAAAAAATCGTTGCTCCTTTAGGGCGGCGTATTGATGAGAGTCAGCCAATGGTTGATGCCCGTTTACCAGACGGTTCTCGGGTTAATGCGATTATCCCACCTTTGGCTTTAAATGGACCGATTCTTACCATTCGTAAGTTTTCTAAAATCCCGTTTGGAATTAGCAATCTGGTCAATTTTGGAACATTAACAATTGAAATGGGAGAATTCACAAATGCCTGTGTCAAAGCACGTTTGAATATTATTGTCTCAGGGGGGACCGGTTCCGGAAAAACTACAACACTTGGGGTGATCTCTGCTTTCATTCCAGAGGATGAACGTATTATTACTATTGAAGATGCCGCTGAACTCCAGCTACGTCAAACTCATGTCGTCACCTTGGAAACTCGTCCAGCAAATATCGAAGGCAAAGGAGCAGTTAATATACGCGACCTTGTGCGCAATGCTTTACGGATGAGACCAGAACGCATTATTGTGGGCGAAGTCCGAAGCGGAGAAGCCCTTGATATGTTACAAGCTATGAATACCGGTCACGATGGCTCCCTGACCACCGGTCACGCCAATACTCCCCGTGATATGCTTTCTCGTCTGGAAACAATGGTTCTCATGGCCGGGATGGATTTGCCTGTCCGGGCAATCCGTGAGCAAATTTCCAGTGCCCTGGACGTTATTATACAGCAGAGCCGTTTGCGGGACGGAAGCCGTAAAATAACTCATATTACAGAAGTCCTTGGGATGGAGGGGGATGTGATCGTGCTTCAAGACATTTTTCGTTTCGAGCAGACAGGAATTGATAAACAAGGTAAGGTCCAAGGCCATTTTAGGGCGACCGGAATTCGACCTCATTTTATTGATAAACTGATTGCTGCAGGGCAGATACTCCCAGAAGATCTATTTTTAAATAATTAGTTTTCTTCATACCTATGGTGACAGCTTTCACTAAGGATTGGCGCTAGCCATGTTTTCGTAATAATCTCGGATGTAAGGAGGAACCGTATGGTTAAGGGGATGGCTCAAACAGTCATACTCATTCCGGCAGTCACCACATTTTTAACGGTTTACCTCGGAATCCTTGCCCTTACACGCCATGAAGAGACACTTGAAGCTAAACTTCGACGGTTTACGGCGTTAAGGGCTCCGTCTAACCCGGGAACAAGTAAAAGAGATATAAGACACTTGCTCACACTTTTAGGTCGTATCGCACCACGTCATTGGTGCGAGGGTTTGGACCTCGAATTGATCCGTGGAAATATTCCACTCAAAGGCGGAGAATTTTTGGTTCTCCAAGCTTTTTTAACCGTTCTCTTTTTCCTCATTGGCATTATGCTCACGCAAAAAATTTACCTGGGAATTCTTTTTGCCGTAGGTGGAGGGATACTTCCTAGGTTATGGTTAAAATCTGCCCAGAAAAGGAAACGCAGCCAATTTAACAATCAGCTGGCAGACGCTTTGCTGGTTTTGGCCAATTCTCTGCGGGCGGGATTTAGCCTTTTACAAGCCATGGAAATGGTCAGTCAGGAAATGCCTAATCCTATTTCAGGGGAATTTCATCTTGCTTTGCGTGAAATGACGTACGGAACCGCTACGGAAATAGCCTTGATCCATTTATCTGAACGAGTCGGTAGTGATGTCTTAGACCTGCTCGTAACAGCCATGCTGATTCAGCGTCAGGCTGGAGGGAATTTGGCAGAAGTACTCCTGAATATTCATGCGACGATCCAGGATCGCCTTCGCATCCAGCAAGAAATTAAAACACTCACCGCCCAAGGCCGGATGTCCGGATATATTATCGCCGCCCTTCCATTTGGAATAGCAGCTGTTTTGAGTGTGATCAATCCGAGCTATCTTTCCATACTATTCAGTCATCCTATCGGGTGGGCAATGATTGCCGCCGGTCTTATCTCCCAATTCATCGGCTTTATAATCATCCGAAAGATCATTACGATCGAGGTCTAAAGAAGATCATCTTAACCCCAATCTGGGCGAACTAGGAACAAAGGAGTGAGCCCCTTGCTATTAGCCATTATTCTATTGAGCATAGTTGGTGCCGTCTGTTTTACGCTGATCGGGATTTTTTCTACTAAGCAAGAAAGTAAGGCGCAAGAACGGATTTCGCGGGCCTTGGGACAGGGAGAAATGACGGTCGATGAAGATATCCGCCCGCTACGCGAGCGGATGTTACGTCCGTTGCTCCATCAATTTGCCCATCTCACAACACGGTGGGCTCCTAAAGGACAACGAGAACAAACGACAGTGAAGCTTAGTGCTGCCGGATTATCGGGTAAATGGGAAGACGCGGAATGGAAAGGGTTACAATACGCTCTAAGCGTGCTACTTTCACTTGTGTTTTTGGGAATATTTTCGTTGATAAATGCCGGATTTCTAACGCGGATAGAAATGGGGATCATCGGCTTCCTTATTGGCTACATGTTTCCTAATTCCTGGTTGAAGGCGAAAGCTAAGCAACGGCAAATGGAAATCCAGCGCACGTTGCCTGATGTTCTCGATCTCTTAACCGTCAGTGTAGAAGCAGGGCTCGGGTTTGATGCTGCCTTACTCAAAGTTGTGGAGAAGCAAAAAGGTGTTCTAGCGGAAGAATTTTTGAGGATGTTGCAGGAAATTAAAATGGGTCGTCCGCGTCGGGAAGCTTTACGAGACTTAGCGAGGCGCAACAAGCCCGCTGAAGACTTCAGCAATGTTATAGCTTCACTCGTACAAGCCGACCAACTGGGGATATCTATTGGTAGCGTTTTGCGAAATCAAGCTATACAGATTAGGCAGAAACAACGGCAACGCGCAGAGGAAAAGGCCCAAAAAGCCCCTGTGAAAATGATGATTCCTTTAGTATTTTTTGTCTTTCCCAGTATATTCATCATTGTTCTTGGACCGGCAATTATTCATATTATGGAGATGTTTAAGCAGAAATAATCGTTGGGTTTTCTGAAAAGGAAAGGAAGAAACATTAATGAGATCTGGACAATTTCGCAATCTTAGGACAGGTGAAATCGTAGGGGAATGGGTATGGAAAACGGATTCGTTCTGGACTCGATTCCGTGGACTGTTGGGAAGGCCTCGTATAGCACTAGGAGAGGGGCTTTGGCTTAAACCTTGTCAACAAGTTCATATGATAGGTATGCACTATCCACTTTCAGTGTGGTTTTTGGACAAAACGGGCCATGTTTGTGCACTAATAGATGAATTACACCCCTGGAGAATTTCTCCTTTTATCCGGGAGGCGACCAGTATCATCGAGTTTCCTGTGAGATGGGGGAAAGCTACTAATACTCAACTCGGTGACAAATTGGAGTGGGAAGAAAATTTATAGTGTTTCATAGAATTGAGAGAAGACATTTGCGATAGCCAAGTGGTCTTTGACCCCTCCAAGCTCGCGTATGGAATGCATGGCTAAGACGGGGTTCCCAATGTCTACAGAACGAATATCAAGATGAGTGCTAGATATCGGACCGATGGTCGATCCTCCTCGTTCATCTGATCGATTGATGAATTTCTGAACTGGAACACATGCTTGCTGACAGAGGGCCACGAAAACAGACGCAGATTCTGCGTCTGACGTATAGCTTTGGTTTGCACTGATTTTAATCACAGGTCCCCCATTGAGGATTGGTCGAATAACAGGATCATGCTTTTCGACGGCGTTTGGGTGAAGAGCATGCGCCATATCAGCTGATATGAGGAAAGAATGCGCCAAGGCCCGAAAATAGCATTCTCGATCCTTTTTTTGCGCCAGCAGGATTCGTTCTAGAACATGGGCCAGTAATGGAGAAGCTGCTCCTTGCTTAGAAGTACTTCCGCATTCTTCATGATCGAAACAGGCCAGGACCTGCGTCATTAAAGCAGGATTTGCATTAGATAGGGCCCAAGCACCTGCATGAATCATAGCCAAATCATCGAGTCGTCCACTTGAAATAAATTCTTGCTGAAGCCCGACAAAACAGCCTTTTTCACAGTCATGAAGGAAGAGGTCAAAGTCTAAGATATCCTCAGGAAGACACTGCACGGTTTCGGCAAGGTGCTGAATCATGGCCCCTTCATTTTGTAAACTCTCCGTAATTTGTGTCCATAATGGTAGCATGTCCTTTTGTTTATTCAATTCGATTCCTTCATTGATCTTGCGGTTCATATGAATCGCAAGATTTGGTATCACAAGTAACGGACGTTCACTTCGAATGAGTTTAGTTATAGGAGAGAAAGGAGAGTCCCCACGTAGGATAATCCGACCTGCCAAAGAAAGTGGCCGGTCCAACCAAGTATTCAAAATCGGACCTCCATACGTTTCGACATTCAATTTTAAATAACCCCCTTCTACCTGGATTTCAGGTGAAGATTTAAGTCGGAAACAAGGACTGTCTGTGTGCGTTCCTATGAGGTGAAACCCATACTCTTCTGGTGAACCCTGTCCGACTATAAAAGCAATCAAGGCCGAATTATTTAGTGTAACAAAATATTTTCCCCCAGGAGTTAGCGACCATTTCTCATCTAAGGTCAACTCGCGAAATCCTTGAGGAGCGAACATTTTCTTTATGTTCTCGACTACATGGAAGGAAGATGGGCTTTCTTCAATAAAATCAAGCAGTTCTTGAGCAAACTGCCGTTCCGTATTACTAATACAAGAAGTTTTCATATTTTTACCACCTTTCAAGAAAAAATGTTTTCCGATTTGCCTTCTTTAATGGAGTGAAATAATACTTATTCGCCCCGCAAAACGTCTTTCCTTTAAAACATAGGGAAACCCTTTAAATAGTTAGCAGGAAATTAGCTCTACATAATCGAAAGATTCATGAGAGCTAAGAAATTAAAACTATTGAGGAGAATAAAGTGGAGTTACTAACCATGAGAAATATTAGTGTGACAACTCTTAAATCGATTAATTTAGTCGATTTAACGAAGATTTGGAACCGTTGTTGGCGCGGGTACTACTGTGATATGTCGTACAAACCTGAGTACATGAAACTCTGGCTTGACCTAAGCCAAGTTTCCTTGCAGCATTCAATTGCTATTATTTTCAAAGAGCAAGTCATTGGGTTTGCTTTGCTATCAATTGAAGGGGCTGATGGCTGGATCGCTGGGACATGTATCGATCCTGATTACCGACGTAAAGGGATATTTGCTCCACTATTACATACCCAACTTGATTTGGCTAATCGCATCGGTCTAAAACGAATTTACCTAGAGGTTTTAGAGCAAAATCATGCGCGTATAGTCTATCAGTCAGTTGGTTTTATTCAAGTGCGCCAACTCGGTGTATATCGTTCACAAACTCGGTTTCTTTCTAATCGTATTGAGGCTCGTCCACTTAGATCGATTTCCTTGAAGCAATACTTTGAAATCCGGCGCCGTGCCTTTTTTAATCCTTCATGGCAAAGAAGAGAGGGATATCTACGACGGTATAGACAATCTTTAGCCTTTGTGAACTCGGCAGGGACCGCTGGTGCTCTCTTTGCCGGTGAGAAAAATGCCCCATTAATTGATGTTTGGAGTGGTACCGCAGCTGGGGCTGAAGAGGTGGTTAACAAACTATTACTGCACACAGGCGAAGCCTGGTCCTTGACAAATCAACCCGAAGATTGGATTGCCGCTTTGCTCAGATCGAATGGAATTAATCCGAGTGTAAAACAGTTCGAAATGTGTTGTGAGCTGACATAAATTGCTGGCACGTGCATAGGTTATTAAAGTCCGGTGTTTTACGTAAATAACGGGTCGGTTTTCGTCAAAACATTCGTAAACCCCAAAATTCTAACTAATTCTCAAATGAACTTGACATTTATTCAAAAAAGTATATACTTGTTTGGTTAGACAAAATTTAATTGAAAGGAAGAAATCTATATGACGCAAAAAGAACAATTAATGATTAATGCGATTTTGGAATCGGTTGGACTAGAATCAATTAAGTCCACACAGACTCAAAGGCAAGCTCATGAAGAAGGATAAGTAGTTACAGAAAGGGTGCGGTATTTTGACCCAGATCCTAATCCTATATTGTAATCTAATTAGCTTTAATCCATGCGGAAAAAGTCAAATCTAAAAGCGAGTTTCTTAAATCTTTAAGAAGCTCGCTTTTGTACTTGGCTAGGATATTCTTTATGTGTGAAAAAAAAACTATAGCTGAAATGGAGTCGAAGAATAATGGCATTATCTGTGCTTGGAATTGCTTGCAGCCCACGTCGTAACGGGAACACAACCTCATTACTTTTAGAGGGAATGAAAACAGCCGAAATTGAGGGTCATATTACAGAGATGCTTTATCTATCGGATTTTAAAATAACCCCCTGTCAAGGATGTGGTGCATGTTCTGCCAATGGGGTATGCGTAATTAACGATGATGTCCCCAAGCTTCAAGAAAGATTGATTCATGCTGATCGTCTGATCCTCGCTGCTCCAATCTTTTTTATGGGCTTGAATGCCCAAACCAAAATTTTGATCGACCGGATGCAACCTTTTTGGGCACTCAAATACCTCCATCATCAGTCGCTTGCCAACCCAGCAGGACCCGATCGTATCGGACTATTTCTTTCGACTGCAGGTACACAAAAAAAGGACTTGTTTAAATGTGCTGAACGATCCATTCAAACCTTCTTTCATATGTTAGATATTAAATACGCCCAACCCTGCCTTTACGGTGGAATTGATCTAGCTGGAGAAATTATTGAACATTCTACAGCTTTTGATGATGTGCGCAAAGCTACACAAAGGTTGATATCCTAACCTGCAAAACTTGCAAGTTCAATTTGTCGGATATTATGATATACTGAATAATATATTCAGAATTATTGTATGATGGAAAGGAACTAGCTTCATGCAAGAAACTCCATTGCCGACGAATGTCCCTAAAATAGCGATCGTAACAGACAGTACGAGTGACTTGGATCCAGAAATGATTAAAGAGTTTGGGATCGAACTCCTTCCTTTGCACGTGGTCTACAGAGATCGAGAATATCTGGACCGGGTAAATATCAGTCCAGATGAGGTTTATGACAATATGGAAATTGAGGTCCCTACGACATCTTTGCCTTCTCCTGCAGAAATAGCCAATTTGTTTAGCCGGTTAAAAGACGCGCATGTGACACACGTTCTTTCAATGCATATATCGAGTGGTTTAAGTGGAACCTATGAAACTGTATGCCAGGTAGCTCAGGAGTACAAAGAGATGCTCATAGAAGTGTTAGATTCGAAATCACTTTCTATGGGGTTAGGTTTTCCGGTTCTCGAAGCAGCACGCGAACTCAGGCGTTCGATGAATTTTCAAGTTGCAGTTGATGTTGCAAAAAATGTTTCGCGACAAACTAAGATGTTTTTTGTGCTTTCCACATTAGAATATCTAAAACGAGGCGGACGTATCGGATACGTTTCAGGGACTATTGGTGAACTCTTGAATATAAAACCGATTATTACTGTGAATTCTGAAGGAAAATACATTACCCATGCAAAAGTTCGTGGCAGAGATCAATCGCTAAAAAAGTTATCTGAAATTTTAGCAGAATGTACTCAGGGCGCAGATTATAATGTCGCTGTTGTCCATGGCGGTGCTGAGAAAGAAGCTCGAAATTTATGGGAAAAAGCGCGCCAAATCCCCAATGTCAAGGAATTACAATTCAATCAGATTAGTCCAGTCATGGGAGTTCATACTGGCCCAGGACTTGTGGGAATAATAATCTCTACGGTTATTGAACCTCAGTTTTAGACTGAGGTTTTTTGTATATCAAGCCTGTTATTTAAACACCGACTTTAGCTCAAACAGTCTGAAAAACTCCATGAATCTGATTGTTCTTACAGGTGAGAATATGCTATACTATGTTTCGTAGGAAATATTATCCATTTCCGTATGTTTCAACGGAACATCAGTCATTGGACGGTTATTACTGAGATATATTAAGTAATATTGGTTTAAAACTTGGAGAAGGGTACAAGAAATTTTACGAAAGGAAAAGGTTAGGTTTGTCCAAGTTTTCTTAACTCGGGATGTTAATGAAGAGTATTCAAGATCGCTACCGCTTATGGTCAGAAAACCTTTACTTTGACGAAGAAACACGGCAGGAGCTTGGTCTGATAACTGATACTCAAGAAATTGAGGACCGCTTCTACATGGATTTAGAATTTGGTACGGGTGGTTTAAGAGGGATCATAGCAGCAGGTACAAACCGTATGAACAAGTACGTCATACGGAAAGTAACCCAGGGGTTAGCAGAGTGTGTTTGTGATCACGGGACTGAAGGGATGCAGCGAGGAGTTGTTATTGCCTATGATTCTCGAAGGTACTCACCCGAATTCGCTCTTGAAGCAGCTCTTGTACTTGCACAAAACGGAGTAAAGGCTTATCTCTTTGATGGACTTCGCCCTACACCAGAGCTTTCTTTTGCTGTCCGTCATTTGCATGCTTTGGCTGGTATTGTGGTGACCGCTAGCCATAACCCCAAGACCTATAATGGTTACAAGGTGTATTGGGATGACGGTGGCCAGGTACCTCCTGCAAAAGCAGACCAAATACTTGCTCGTATTGAAGCGCGCGAAAACTGGTTGGGTATCGAACCAATGTCAATAGAAGCAGCTAAGACGAGTGGGCTACTCGAAATTATCGGTGAAGAAATCGATCGACCTTACCTTGCTCTCGTCCGAGAACTCGCGTTGAATCCAGGCCTCGATGCACAAAAAGGAGAGAACCTCCGTATCGTTTACACTCCTTTACACGGAGCAGGAAACATTCTCGTCCGTCGGGCTTTATCAGAACTTGGCTTCTCTTCGGTCACTATTGTTCCTGAGCAAGAACTTCCCGATTCAGACTTCACGACCGTCCCATATCCCAATCCGGAAATTCCTGAAACATTTGAACTAGCCCGCAAATATGGGGTTAAGATAAATGCTGACCTTCTCTTAGCAACTGATCCAGATGCAGATCGTTTGGGCGTGGTTTTGCGCGCTTCTAACGGAGACTTTGAGCAGCTTACCGGTAATCAAATTGGTGTACTGTTAACTTTCTATATACTGTCTCGAAAAAAGGCATTAGGAACTCTTCCTGAAAACGCAACGATCATTAAAACAATAGCCTCAACAGATTTGGCTGATGAGGTTGCTAATTACTTTAATGTCCGCGTCGAAAACGTGTTGACTGGATTTAAGTTCATTGCCGAAAAGGAAAAGGAAATGGAAGAGAACGGCTGGGGGACTTTCCAGTTCGGGTTTGAAGAGAGTTACGGATATCTCGCCGGTGATTTTGTCCGAGATAAAGACGGAATTATTGCCTCAGTCCTCTTGGCAGAAGCGGCTCTCTATTATCAACAGGTGGAAGGAAGTAACCTTTTTGATATTCTGGAGGGCATCTATAAAAGATTTGGATATTACCTTGATGCACAAGAGTCTCTAGCGTTGGAAGGCATGAAAGGTAAAGAGGAGATGGCACGGATTATGGATACTCTTCGTCAGGAAGAGATCCTTGAATTGGGTGGCATTCTCATTGAGAAATTCGACGATTATGAACATCGAATTGGTAAGAATCTTGGGTCAGGACAAACATACCCCCTCAAACTTCCCCGTTCAAATGTTTTGAGGTTTTCCTTCAACGGTGGGGGATTCGTTATGGTACGCCCCTCTGGAACAGAGCCTAAGATTAAATTCTATTTCTCGGTAAAAGGAGACACTCTTCTAGAAGCAGAGGATACCCTTCGGAAGGTTAAAACCGATGTTATGCATCGAATTACGCAAATACGATCCTCTTGATACGGTATTTCATCTACCGAGAAATTGATGATATTGTCAAGTATTAGTCACTTTCTGCTTATCCAAACTATTTTCATATAAAGTTGGAATATGAGTAAGAAGCAATTTGATAGATTATCAAACTGATAATCGGGTAAGGAATTCATAGAATTTCTTACCCGATATTTATTACTATATGACACTAATTATTAGTTAAAAAATAGTCAAAAATATATCTGACCATTATTGACCTTTATAATAAAAGAGGCTATAATTTAATTGTAAAGAAGAATAATATTCTAATATATACCATACAAACTTAAACAATAACCACAAACAGAAACTAAACAAGGATAACCATTGCCGAAACTAATAGTATATGAGGTGAGAGAATGGATTTTAAAGATTATTATGTAAATCTGGGTGTTTCGCCAGATGCAGATGAAAAGACAATAAAGAAAGCCTATCAAAAATTAGTTAAAAAATATCACCCAGATGTCAATCCGGGGGACAAAGCTGCTGAAGCTAAGTTCAAGGAAGCCACAGAAGCTTATCAAGCGATCAGCGATCCCGAGAAACGACATAAATACGATGAACTGCGGCAAGATTATCAACAATGGCAGACACGTGGAGGACGTGGAGATTTTGATTGGGGTCGTTGGCAATCGAATCCTGGAGGAGGGGGCGGTGGCAGGCAGACCCATACAATGTCTCCAGAAGATTTTGCAGAAATGTTCGGTGGCTCAGGAAGAACGGGAGGATTTAACGGGTCGGGTGGAGACGGGTACTCTGACTTTTTCTCGACCCTTTTTGGAGGGGGTGGAGGGCAAGGTCGCGGATTTGCGGGAGGATTTGCCGAGGGACGCCCCCGCGCCGGCCAGGATCTTGAAGTTGAAGTCCAAGTGACCCTAGAAGAAACTCACCGTGGAACAACACGCGTTATCCATACTGGTGATAAAAAAATAGAAGCCAAAATACCGAAGGGAGTGCGGACTGGTTCAAGAGTACGCTTAACAGGCCAAGGGAGTCCGGGAATTTCGGGCGGGCCGGTGGGGAATCTCTATTTAAACATAACGGTAAGCCCGCATACTCGTTTTGATCGAGATGGAGATAACTTAAGGGCAGATCAGCCGATTGACTTCTATCGGGCGGTTTTGGGAGGAGAGGTCAGTATTCAAACCTTTGACGGGGAAGTCCTTCTCAAAATTCCACCCCTCTCTCAAAGTGGGAAGAAATTCCGCTTAAAAGGAAAAGGTTTGCCAAATTTAGAACAGCCGAACCAATATGGAGACCTTTTGGTAGAATTATCGATCGTTCTACCAGAAGACATTAGGGAGCCAGAAATTACAGCTCTTCGAGATTTAGCTGATAAACGCAAAGCCACAGTGAAGAATATTTAAACTATAGGTTATATTTCTTGAATTCATTAAAGTTCCTTCCATACGCAATGCGGAATGCATTTGAACACCCCGACTAAACCTATCTCGAAAAGGAGTGAGCGAATTATGTCTTTTGATACCAACCGTTTTACTCAGAAATCCCAGGAAGCAATTACAGACGCCCAAACCAAGGCGGAACGCAACACAAATAGCCAGGTGGAGCCAGAACATCTGTTGCTCGCCCTTCTAGAGCAAGGCGATGGTGTTGTGCCTCAAGTACTAACTAAATTAGACATAGCAGTTGGCGTACTCATCCAAACCACCCGGCAGGAGATTAATCGCTTTCCCCGCATTAGCGGTGGCAACGTACAAATTAGCATTTCTCCTCGTTTGCGGACTGTGTTAGTGGCGGCCCATGATGAAATGATCCCGTTTGGGGATGAATATGTTAGCACAGAGCATTTATTACTTGCTATTTTCGGAAAATCCGGGGGATCTTCCGAACAAATTCTAAAACAAGCGGGGCTGACCCGCGAAAAATTGCTACAGGCCTTGCGTGAAATCAGAGGAACCCAACGAGTTACAAGCCCTCATCCTGAAGGCACTTATGCTGCCCTTGAACAATATGGGCTAAATCTAGTGGAACAAGCGAGGCGCGGACGTCTTGATCCAGTCATTGGTCGTGACGTGGAGATCCGTAGAGTCATTCAGACACTTTCCAGACGTACGAAGAATAACCCCGTTTTGATCGGGGAGCCAGGAGTGGGTAAAACCGCAATCGTCGAAGGATTAGCTCAACGGATTGTCCGCGGAGATGTTCCTGAAGCAATTAGGGGAAAACAAGTTATTTCCCTGGATATGGGAACCTTAATCGCAGGAGCTAAGTATCGAGGAGAGTTTGAAGAACGCCTAAAAGCGGTGCTCAAAGAAATCCAAGATCGTGACGATGTGATTTTATTTATTGACGAATTGCATACGGTTGTGGGAGCGGGGGCTGCTGAAGGAGCAATGGATGCTAGCAATATGTTAAAACCCATGTTGGCCCGTGGAGAACTCAGTATGCTTGGAGCGACAACATTAGCGGAGTATCGCAAACACATTGAGAAAGATGCTGCACTGGAACGGCGCTTTCAACCGATCATGGTGGAGGCTCCTAGTGTGGAGGATACCATCTCTATCTTGCGTGGTCTCAAGGAGCGCTATGAAACGCACCATGGTGTACGAATTACAGACGGAGCAATCATTGCATCAGCAGTGCTCTCAGATCGTTATATCAGTGATCGTTTTCTCCCCGACAAGGCTATTGATCTTATTGATGAAGCGGGAGCACGTATGCGTATGGAAATTACGAGCGATCCTTACGAATTAGATCAAATTAAACGTCGGATGATGCAATTGGAAATTGAACGAGAGGCTTTAAAAAAAGAAAAAGATGAAGCCAGCAAGGAACGCTTATCAAAAATCGAAGAAGAGTTAGCCAACCTCAAAGAAGAACGTTTTGGGCTGGAAGCTCAATTGCAAGGTGAACGCGAAACTCTTGCCCGAATTCAACAACTCAAAGAGGAAGTCGACCGCTCACGTAACCTCATGGAGCAAGCCCAACAGCAGTTGGATTATAATAAGGCGGCAGAACTTCAGTATGGCATAATCCCGACTCTAGAAAAAGAACTTCAAACCACGGAACAAAAACTGCTTGAAAAGAAAACTACATTGTTAAAGCAAGAAGTGGTAGAGCAAGATATCGCTGAAATTGTGGCAACGTGGACCCATGTTCCCGTCTCTAAACTCATGGAGAGTGAAATGGAAAAGCTCGTCAAAATGGAAGAAAGGATACATGAACGTGTAATCGGTCAAGAAGAAGCCGTTCGTGCCGTTGCTGATGCTGTACGACGAGCTCGTGCGGGGTTACAGGATCCAAATCGGCCCTTGGGTTCCTTCCTCTTTTTGGGGCCGACAGGCGTTGGGAAAACTGAACTGTCAAGGGCATTGGCTGAATTTCTTTTTGATGACGAACAGGCTATGGTTCGAATTGATATGTCAGAGTATATGGAAAAACATACCGTGGCACGCCTAATTGGAGCCCCTCCAGGGTATGTAGGATATGAGGAAGGCGGGCAACTCACTGAAGCCGTACGTCGTAAACCGTATAGTGTAATCCTCTTCGATGAAATAGAGAAAGCACATAGTGATGTCACGAATGTGCTCTTGCAGCTCCTCGACGACGGACGGTTAACAGATGGGCAAGGGCGAATGGTAAACTTTAAAAACACGGTTGTCATTTTGACTAGTAATATTGCTAGCCCCGCTATTCAGGACCTCGCTCGAAGTAACTCACCTCAAGAAGAAGTTCGTTCTATTATAAATGAGGAACTTAGACACCACTTTCGGCCGGAATTTCTAAACCGATTAGATGAAGTCATTGTCTTCCATCCTCTAGGTCGCGAGCATATCGGAAGAATCGTAGAAATTCAACTTGGACTGTTACGTAAACGCTTAAGTGAACGAAAGCTCACGCTAGTATTGACTGATCAAGCCCGTCGACAACTTGCTAATGAGGGGTATGACCCTGTTTATGGGGCAAGACCTCTCAAACGGGTGATCCAACAACGTCTGCAAAATCCTTTTGCACTTAAACTTCTGCAAGGTGAATTTATGGAAGGGCAACAGATCCAGGTAGATGTAGATGAATTAGGAACTTTTACGTTCTTAAATAATAAGAATTAAGAGTGCCAAGTTAACCCATTAATAAATAATTTAAACAGGAAAGAGATTGAAAAAGAGCCGGGGAAAGGCCCCCGACTCTCTTTTTGTATGCTTTAACGAACGTTGAGTTTTATAAAACTTCCTTATCGTCACAACTGAATGTATAATGTACTCACATAATCTTAAATCATAGTAGGGGGAAAAATTAAGTGTCCGATAAAAAACCGATCTATTTCCCTGTTTGGCAACAACAAAAAGGGGAAGGACGTTGTCAAATTTCCTTAACACTTATGGACACCAGCAACGGCATTCAAGGCCTTTTGATAGGCGGTGAGAAGCCGCATATTGGTGGGGTAGTTCTGGCCCTCCCACGCCCAAGCCTTCGTGGCGATGGGTGGAGCACCGATGTCTACATAATGCCAGTTCCGGGGCATAAAGATGTTGATGTAGCCCGAACGGTTGCTGAAACGCTGGCTCGAGAACTTCGATTTCCAGTGGCTATAACAGCTGGAATTCACTCTGAACAACTTTGTCCAGAGGAATTAAAAGAAATCATTAGTCATTGCAATACTCTAACTCAAACAGCCCTGGCCTCCTTGAATTCAAAGAATTGAGGTGAAACAATGCACGCAAATTTACGCCATTTTATAGAGACTTTACGACGGGAGAACCAAATTGTTGAGATTGACGCTGAAATTGACCCTTACCTAGAGCTGGCAGAGATTCATCGTCGTGTTATTGAGGAAGAAGGTCCAGCCCTATTTTTCAAGCGAGTTAAAGGCAGCGATTTTCCCGTCATCACTAATTTGTTTGGAACACGTCGTCGCGTTGACCTGGCCATTGGACCGAAACCAGAGAAAATAGTAGAGGATGCCGTTTCTGCTCTGCATCGCTTACTTCCACCAAAACCTTCCGTACTTTGGCAAGAAAGGGACTGGATGTTTTCCTTGGCAAAAAGTGGACTTCGTACCGTAAATCCGAAGAATGCACCAGTCCTTGAGATACAAGATCGCGTAGTGGATTTGACTCGACTTCCGGTACTCACCAGCTGGCCAGAAGATGGTGGCCCGTTCGTCACATTGCCCTTAGTTTATACAGAGCACCCTTTGACTGGAGAACATAATCTAGGAATGTATCGTATTCAAATCTATGGTCCAGACCAGACAGGAATACACTGGCAGATTCATAAGGGTGGAGGATTTCACTATTATGAAGCAGAACGTTTGGGAAAAGCTCTTCCATTGACCCTTTTCTTAGGGGGTCCTCCTGCTCTGATCCTCTCTGCTATAGCTCCGCTCCCGGAAATGCTACCAGAACTTATTTTTACTTCTTTTTTAATGGGGGAAAAACTTTCTAGAGTTAAGCTTCCTACTCATCCACATGCTCTCATTGCAGAAGCGGAGTTTGCCATCTGCGGAACAGTGCCCGCTCACGTTCGCAAGCCAGAGGGGCCTTTTGGAGATCATTATGGCTATTATTCTCTAGCTCATGATTTCCCGGTTTTCAACCCGCATACTGTTTATCATCGGCGCGATGCAATTTACCCCGCTACAATTGTAGGGAAACCCCGTCAGGAAGACTATTTTATAGGAGAATATTTGCAGTCCTTGTTGTCCCCTATGTTTCCAGTAGTTATGCCTGGCGTTAAGGCGCTCTGGACGTATGCTGAAACTGGTTTTCACGCTCTGGCAGCTGCTATTGTAAGGGAAAGTTATCAGCGTGAGGCCTTAGCCCATGCTTTCCGAATCCTTGGCGAAGGGCAACTTACGTTAACGAAGTTTTTGATCCTTACCGACGTCATTCTTGATTTACAAGATTTTAGAGCCCTATTGGAAACTGTGTTGGCTCGCTTCGAACCGGAGACAGATCTTCTAATCCTCAATGAAACGTCTATGGATACCTTGGACTATACAGGTCGACGTCTTAATCATGGAAGTAAGGCTATAATGCTTGGTTTAGGAACTCCTAAACGGGACTTGCCTCGGCATATCGAGGGGGCGACACTTCCAGGAATAAAAGGTATATTGCCCTTTTGTGCTGGGTGTCTGTTATTAGAGGCTCCTTCGTATAATATTACTCCAGAGCTTGCTACGGAGGTGTTGAAGCATCTTCAGGATGAAACGTTTTGGAATTGGCCCCTGGCGATTTTGGTTGATGACCTCGCCCTTGCCTTAGAATCAACTGGTTTTCTCTGGCAAGTCTTTACCCGTTTCGACCCAACTTATGATATCTATGCTACGACTGAAGTGCACCAGCATCGATTGAAATATCATGGTCCAATCCTGATTGATGCGCGGATGAAACCGGGTTACCCCGGAGAAGTACTTCCTAACGAGGCGACCGTTAAACTCGTTGACCAGCGATGGCAGGAGTATGGCGTTATTCTTGGTGCTTGAAAAGGAGTGGTGCAGAGATGATTGGGGAAAACTGGAGTTTCCTTTGCGGCGTTTCGCAGGACCTTGAGGCAGATATTATCATCGGTCTTCTTAAACAGGAGGCCATACCGGCTATTAAACAATACCCGGAAGCCGGGGGATTCCTAAAAATTGCCTATGGGTTAACAACAGGTGTGGATCTCTATGTCCCTAAAGAATCTCGACATACGGCACTTCAACTGATCGAGGAGTCCGTAGAGATCCCTTTTGACAATGAAGAAGGGCATGAAAAAGAGGTCGAATCGATGCATAATGCATTGGTTTCGACCTCTTTTCGAACTTCCCATAGCCTTTTTTGGACCATAGTATGTGTGGTACTCGTACTTGTAACCTTTGTTTATTATTACTACCTTCTATAAGGGCCCGAGTAACTCTTTGACCATTTCTAAATATAGTACAGCTTGATCAACTTGACTTTGAATTTTTTCCTTTTGTTCAGCCAATTCTTGCAAGTGTTCTTCGACTTGGATAATTTCCGCCCTTTTTTCATTGAGCATTGTTTCTGCATCGATTTCTTTCGATTCTGCAATACGAGTTGCTTCGCTAAGTAATGCTTCACTTTCATGCCGGGCAGATTGCATAAGTTCGTCGGCCTGTTTTGAAGCTTCATCTTTAACTTGGTTAGCAATTCTTTGCGCGCTTAATAGAGCATCGCGTAGGTCATTTTCAATCTGTTCATAGTTTTTGAGGCGATTTCCCCATTCTGAGTTTTGTTCCCTTAAACTGTTTATTTGCAAGCGCAGCTCTTTATTAGCGGCATTAGCTTCAGATAATTGACGATCTGTCTCTGTCCACGCTTGGTCGACAGCTTCCGGATCATATCCACGGATAACTCGTTTGAAATCTGGCGTTTCCAATTCGTAGCCCCCTTTTCTGATATTCCGTAAATATACTCTACCATTTTCTATGTCCAACGTGAAGTACAATCAGTCCTAAATTTGAAGTACAATCAGTCCTAAATTTGATAACGTAGATAAGCTTTTTTAGGGGCTTTAAAAGTTAATGACCATGAATAATTTGTGATCATTTTACACATCCTGAAACTGTTATTAAAAAGGAGGGATATAGATGCAACTCAATGATATGGAAATGAAGAAAGTTCTAGACCAAGGTATGTTAACTAGAAGTCTTATCGAAACTGAAACGGCTATGAAAAAGTGCCAAATGTATAACGAGATGGCAAAAGATGCAGCTGTTAAGGGATTCTTTAAAGAACAAGCAAAAGGTTTAGAAAACGTAATGGGTTATTTTAACAAAGGAATGTCAGAACTACAATAGAAAGGGGGCTTCGCAAATGAGCCAATTTACAGATTTAGATATGTTGTATGATTATGAAAAAGACGCTGCGAGTGCCGCAATGGGATACATGACACTAGCAACACGTGCCCATCATGGAGATTTGAGACAGATATACCTACGTTTAGCCAACGAAGCGACCAATGCCCATAGTAAGGTCAGCAAGTTGATTAACCAAAGTGGCGGAATTGCATAAAGTAGCGTTTAAAAGAAGAACTGGGAACCATTTGTTCCCAGTTCTTCTTTTATTTCCACCATCCCGAGGTCATACTATCTGTAATTTGACTGAAAGCATAGATAGTAGACTCATTAATACGGAACGTTTGTTGGCCAAAACGAACAATACTCTTTGCAGGGTAATATTGTAGAGTATAGTCCTCCTCAGTATGGTAGCGGGAAGGTGCTCGATGCAATGTAAAGTACAGTTTTTTTTGAGATTCTAGTGTGCCTAAATCTTGGTCAGATGAGAGGGCAGTCGCACGCTGTAAGTTTTGCAGTAAATCCTGGATCTTTCCTTCGTTGATGTAGTAATATGGATGAAAAGGATCATCCGAATTCAGTATTCCCACCTTATTAATTGCATGAGGACGAAGCTCTCGATTGGGAATATTGAGCGTGCTGAAAGGATCAAGCCAACTTTCTTGATAAACAGGAGGCCCCAAAAGGCTAATAGCGATAATAAACAGGGCTCCTATACTAAGAGAGATTTTATGGGTCTTTAACCTTGATAGGCGCATTCGCCAAGAAAAAACAAGGCTAGAAAATGAAAGCATCAGCAGCCTCCTCAAGTCCGCAAATAAATTCACTAATAGTAAGTAATCGAACTAATTGGTGAATTTAACCAGCTGCTTGGCGCGAACGATACAGTACTGTTTTATGTCGAATCCGTTGGATTGCATTATCTAGAGATTTCGGATGAAGCCCCAAGTGCTTGGACACTTCACGTTGTTTAAATCCTTGAATAAAATAATGTTCAAACACCCTGCGTTCAAGACTCGAAAATTTTTGATTTAAGCCTTGTATCATTGAATGGGCTTCATCATTGGCGATGACCATCAAGGCAGGATCCTCGGCATTGGGTAAAAGTTCTAAGAAACTTCTTTCTTCTAATTCTGATATCACATTGTTGAGGGAATAAGCTTCATTTAAATTGACATGTTTTTGGCGCGTGTACTTACGTAAGCAATCAATGAGTTTGCGTTTAACAACCATTCTTAAAAAATGAAGAAAGGGAATATCTAATTTTTCGTCATACGATAAGACAGCTCTGTAAATAGCGATTCGCCCTTCTTGGATTAGGTCATCATAATCTGCTCGAGGTAAAAAATATTTACTAGCAATCATACGAACCTCAGGTTCATAATGTTGTATGATTTCATTTAATGCTTCTTCATTACCTGAGCGCGCTGCTTCAAGCATGGTCGCTTCCTTATCCAGGGCGTTGATGTTCGAAGTCATTGCACTCAACTCCTTGTCAATTAATAGACACATTACCTATATGAGTCTAATCAAAATTATGTCTTTTGACAAGGAGTACTTTGTGGACAATTCGCCAAATCTTGCTATTAATTATAGTTAGTAAGAAAAAACCCAATTGAAACGTTAGAAGGATTTAAGCAAATTTGCGGTTTCAATCGCAGTCATAGCAGCGTCAAAGCCCTTATTTCCAGCCTTTGTTCCTGCTCGTTCAATTGCTTGTTCAATACTGTCGGTGGCTATAACGCCGAAAATAACAGGAACTCCAGTTTGTAAGCCTACTTGGGCGATTCCTTTACTAACCTCATTGCTGACAAGGTCAAAATGAGGTGTAGCGCCACGAATAACGGCACCCAGACAAATGACTGCATCATAGCGTTTAGAAAGGGCCATTTTTTGGGCTACTAGCGGAATTTCGAAAGCACCAGGTACCCAGGCTAGTTCAATATCGTCGTCCAGAGCCCCATGTCGGCGTAGTGCATCCATTGCCCCACCTACTAATTTACTGGTGATAAATTCATTGAAACGTGCTGCGATAATTCCAATCTTGAGTCCTTGGGAAATTAGATTTCCTTCATAAGTTTTCATGATAACATCCTTTCTTCATTTCGGCATTAATATTTAAAATGTATTTGAAATAAAGTGGTTAAGTTTATTATTGAACACTTGTTAAATAATGTCCCATTTTTTGTTTCTTTGTGCAAAGATATTTTGAATTTTCGGGTTTGGAAGGAGTCTCCAATGGAACACGTTCCACGACATTCAAACCATACCCTTCGAGGCCAACGATTTTTCGTGGATTATTGGTCATTAGACGCACTTTTGATATTCCGAGATCTTCCAAAATTTGAGCACCTACACCATAGTCACGTAGGTCTTCCTGAAATCCTAAGGCTAAGTTGGCTTCAACGGTGTCTTTTCCTTCTTCTTGAAGTTTATAGGCTTTAAGTTTATTCAATAAGCCAATTCCTCGGCCTTCCTGGCGCATATAGAGTAGTACACCGCGACCTTCATGTTCGATATCCTCCAAAGCAGCACTCAATTGATCACCGCAGTCACAGCGTTTGGAATGGAAAACATCGCCAGTCAAACATTCTGAGTGAACCCTGACAAGCACCGGAGCCCCATCATCAACTTTTCCTTTAACTATTGCTAGGTGTTCTTTTTGATCGATAATACTGAGATAGCCAACGGCACTAAAATCACCAAATTCGGTAGGAAGATTGATACTTTCGACCCTTTCAATCAGTTTTTCCGATCGGCGTCGATAACTAATCAGATCTTTAAGGGTTATGATTTTAAGATTATGTTTTTCCACAAAAAGAAGCAAGTCAGGTACTCTGGCCATAGTCCCGTCTTCATTCATAATCTCGCATATTAGGCCTGTTGGTTGAAGACCAGCAAGACGTGCTAAATCTACCGAGCCTTCCGTATGGCCCGCTCGAACCAAAACTCCACCTTCTCGGGCTTTAAGGGGAAAGATATGTCCAGGACGATGTAAAGCAGTCGGTTCACTGTGAGGGTCAGCCAAAATTTTGACGGTGGCTGCGCGTTCAAATGCAGAGATTCCAGTAGAGCTTGTAACTGCATCAACGCTGACCGTAAAGGCAGTTCCATGTGGGTCAGTATTTACGGTTACCATCGGTTCAAGTTTCAAGGCATGAATTCGATCCGCTGTCATGGGAACGCAAATGAGCCCTCGCCCATAGGTTGCCATGAAATTAATTGCTTCTGGGGTTGCCATCTCAGCAGCCATGAGCAGATCCCCTTCATTTTCACGATCCTCATCATCAACCATGACAATCATCTTACCTTGTCGAATATCTTCTAAGGCTTCTTCAACTGTATTAAATGACATGTCTTTCACTCCTTTAAACTAATTAAATTATTAAACATCCGTTTTCTCCATGCTCATTTTTGATCTTAAAGCAAGCACTAAATAAAGCCGTGTTCAGCCAAAAAGCCTAGAGAAAGATCTTGTTTGCCTTTGCTTTGTTCCGTACCTAACCCCATAAAACGAGCAACGTATTTGCCGATCAAGTCTGTTTCGAGGTTGACACTTGTTTCAATTCCCTTTAATCCCAATGTAGTCTGCTCAAACGTATGGGGAATCAGAGAGACAGTAAAATAATCAGCTTCAACATCGATGACCGTTAGCGAAATTCCGTCAATTGAAATGGATCCTTTAGGTAGCATATAGTGTAAAAGTGCAGGAGCAGCGTTAATTTCATAAACTTGTGCAATACCCCAGGGGGTTATTCGACGAATTTTGCCAACTCCATCGACATGCCCACTGACCAAATGTCCACCTAAACGGGTTTGTAGCTGTAACGCTCGTTCTAGGTTGACACGGCTTCCACTTTTAAGTTCCGCTAGATTTGTCTTTGACAACGTCTCAGCCATCACGTCGACCGTGAATTCTCGTCCATTCAACCGAACGACGGTTAAGCAAACGCCGTTAATGGCAATGCTGTCACCAATTTGAGTACCCTCAAGAACCTTTTTTCCTTCTAAGGTAAGCAGCCCCGATTCTGGCAAGAGGCGAAGGTCTCGAACAATACCCAGTTCTTCTACAATTCCGGTAAACAAGTGTATCTCCTCCTGAGCATCTAGTTATCGTTTTTAAAGGTTTGTAGGCATCTGTGGCGTTTCGACACTAGAAGATCTGTTCCGATTTCTGCGTTTATCTGTACAAAGTATGTTAAAATCTCCTCTGAAATTTGATTTAATACTTTTACAGATCCTGAATTTTGTCAAGAATGTTCTTGTCGAAGATACCCAGTAACATGGAGATCCCCGGTTTCAAGATCAACTCGCAGATCCTGAAGCTCCAAGGCTTCGCTCATTCGTTGGATATGTAAACCCGACAGAGGAGAGGGGCCAATTCCACCGACCAGCTTAGGCGCAATAAAAAATTCAAGTTTGTCCACTAACTTCTCCTCTATAAACGTTCCTGCAAGTCCACCGCCCCCCTCTAGTAATACACTTGTCCAACCTCGATGAACAAGATCACGCAACAGTTTTACTAGGGGAACATGTCGTGGAGTATCATATTGCCAAACTTCAACATGTTTAAGACGTTTAAGACGATCAACCTTTGCAGTAGACACCACGTTAGTGGTCGCAATAATACAGGGACTGTGTTCGGATGAGGAAAGCACCTGAGCGTTTTCCTCAATGCGTAATTGCCCATCGATTACAATTCGAACAGGGTCTTTCCCGCCGGAAAGGCGACAGGTCAGGGCTGGATTATCCTTTAAAACGGTTTCACTTCCAACCAAGATAACATCGTATCGATCGCGTAGCTCGTGGACATAATGGCGGGATTCTTCCTTACTAACCCATCGTGAATCCCCCGACTCGGTAGCAATTTTACCATCCAAGGTCATCGCTGTTTTATAAACAACAAAGGGTAAGCCAGTCGTGATCGCTTTAACAAAGACTTCATTGATAGCGGAAGCTTCAGGGAACAAGATACCCACGTCTACTTGAATTCCTGCTTTTCGCAAACGATCTATACCGCGGCCAGAGACAAGTGGGTTCGGATCTTTCATAGCGACGACGACTCGATTGATTTCTGCACTAATCAGTGCGTCGGCGCAAGGGGGTGTCCGACCAAAATGCGAGCAAGGTTCTAAGGTTACATAAGCCGTAGCACCGCGTGCTTGATCCCCCGCAGCTGAGAGAGCGTGTACTTCCGCGTGAGCAGATCCTGCTTTTATGTGATACCCTTCCCCAACAATTTGGTTATTTTTAACGATCACACACCCCACAAGAGGATTTGGACTAGTTCTGCCCAGTGATTTGACCGCCAACTCAAGCGCTCTTCTCATAAATCTTTCATCGCTAAAATTTGAAGGACTTGATTCGTGCATGTGAATTTCCTTTCTGCGAAATTAGGATTTAGTGTCTCCAAAAAACGTAAAAATAGAAAATAAAAACACACCGTTTTTCTCCAGGTGTGTTGAGTAAAAAGTCACAGCTCAAAAAAGCGCATCTACGCTTAATTTTACATGTTCCTCTTCTCATCCAGACTGTACTGTCGGCCCCGGAATGTCACCGGGTCTGCCAAAAGGCTCGCGGGCTTTACCGCCGGTAGGGAATTTCACCCAACCCCAGAGGATTATTGTATATTTTAAATTTATTATAGTTTACTCTTAACTTTCGATTTTGGCAACCCTATTATTTACCATGTAAGGAGAGAAACTCATCGCGCAATAATCCCATAAGAATGGCGTCGTGGTAGTTTCCTAATACGAAACGCGCTTCGCGCTGGCGGCCTTCGATTTTGAAACCGACTTTTTCATAAGCCTTAGTCGCACGAATATTTTCATCCCACGTATCCAATGAGATACGGTGAAAATTCCACTGGGTAAAGAGAAAACGTATCAATGTGATTAATGCATCTGTGCCGTATCCTTTACCCCAATATTCTTTATTTCCGATAACTATATAGAGAGTAGCTGATCGACCAGGAATGTTAACCTCTTTAAAACCCAAAGTTCCAATGAGTAAATCGTTTTCATCTAAAATTGCATAGCGATAGGTGTCCGGTGACCCGTCAAGAAACTTTACCGCCAGTTGATCTTTACTTTGTAGTGTATTCAATGGCCAAGCTCCGCTCGACCATAGATTAACCTCTTGATCATTGTACCATAGGTATAAGGTATCAATATCATCTTCCTCAATAGGACGAATTCGTGTTTTTTGACCTTTTAACATTTTGTCAAGATCTCCTTAAATGCGTTTTTTACTCTGAGTTTATTTATATCTTAACATTTTTCTACAATGCTGATCAACTTTTGAAGTAAAACGTTTAATCAGTGACAATATTATTTCTTTAAGCATATACTAAAAGAAATAATATTTTAACAGAAATAGTAGGTCAGATGGAGTTTTTAGGAAATTGGAGTGGGTGGAAGTCTGAAACAGTTTTCTTTAACGGTATGGGTCTTCGAGTTGTGATCCAAAGACGTCGATTGTTAGAGGTTATGCCGGGAGTTTCCTCACAGAAACTCGGATATCGAGAAAAGCTTCTCTGCATCCGATTAGATGGTCTGAGATATGCTAATTTCCTTCAAATCGAAAGAAGTTCGGATTAAAGGAAAGGTAAAGACAATCTCAGGCAAAATAAGATGGTACCACAGAACTGACTTTCTGTCCTTTTAGAGGATAGGGGGCTTTTATTTTTTTAAATTGTATTCTCACGTATTTTATATGTTTGATAGGGAAAAGGATCCTTGTAAAACAAGATGATTTACAATAATATATTGTTTAAATTATAAATTTTTTCAAACACAAGGAGGGAAAAAGAATATGTTTTCAAAGAACAATATTAAGAATTTAAAGATTAAAAATAGAATTGTATTACCACCAATGGTCATTTTCAATTATTTAGAAGAAGATGGATTTGTAAGTGCTGAGCATGTAAACCACTACGAAGAAAGAGCTAGAGGCGGAATAGGCTTAATCATCGTTGAAGCGACCTGTGTCAATGCTAATGGTAGATTAGCGGGCAATCAGCTGAGATTATGGTCGGACAAACACATTGTAGAAATCAGTAAGATTGTAAAGGCTTGTCATAATCATGGGGCCAAAGTTATAGTTCAAATTCATCATGCGGGTTTAAAAACTGTTCCGAGCTCATCAACGGATATTGTGGCTCCATCGATTTATGAAGAGAAGTCTAATCAAAAGAACAGCGGACTATCAGCTAGATCATTAACAATTACAGAACTCCACGAGTTACAGAATGATTTTGTGGATGCTGCGTTAAGGGCTAAAAAAGCAGGGGCTGATGGAGTAGAATTGCATGGTGCACATGGGTATTTGATAAGTCAGTTTCTGTCCCCTTTGATAAATAAAAGAGAAGACTCTTATGGAGGAAACTTGATTAATAGAACCAGATTTACAACTGAGATTATTACGGGAATAAGAGAAGTCACAGGCAAGGATTTCATGATTGGATGCAGGATGGGCTGTAATGAGCCTGACTTGAAAACGTCTATTGAAATAGCCAAAGAGTTTGAAAAGGCTGGGGCGGATTTGCTTCATGTTTCGATTGGGTTTGACATGACACCGAGTGAACTACCCGTGGTTCCGGAGGAATTTAAGCATAATTGGGTTGTATATGGTGGTACAGAAATTAGAAGAAATGTTAATATTCCAGTTATAGTAGTAAACGGGATTAAAACACCCGAACAGGCTAGTGATCTCATAAAAAATGATCAAGCCGATTTTGTGGCTGTTGGAAGGAGTTTGTTAGTGGATCCGGAATGGGTTAATAAAGCCCAACAAACTTTACCGATCAAACCTTGTTTGAACTGCAAGATCTGTCAATGGTTTAAGACTGGAAAATCTTGCCCCGGAAAAACCTCATCAATTTCATAGGAGTTCTTTCTTATAAATTATTGCGTTTCGCAGTGTAGCAAGGAATGAAATATTTATGATTAGAGATGGCACTTGCACGGCGAAGGAAAGATCGAGAGTTCCGAAAGGAGTGCCTTTTCTTATCTTCAAAATAGAAAGAAAGCCACCCTAAAGGGCGGCTTTCCTTTTAATAATTTTCAGTTTTTCTTTCCCAAGCTTTACCTAACCAAATCGCTCCTCCTATGCCGACAACATGGAGAGCCAACATACCAGGATTCAATAAACTAGTTTTACTCTTCATCATTCTCATAATAGAAACCTCCTCTTTTAAATTGCAGTTTTAGTTTTTGTTATTTGAATCGGAACAATACTAACTAAAATCTGTAAAAATAGTTGAGATGCCTAAAAAGAAAGCGAGGTTTCAACTAATGATGAATCAAGGGAGAAATTCATAAAATTATAGCTTAAATAAACAAAATGTGTATTTGTCTCATTCGATTTGATCAAAATCCAATAAGTGGGTCAAAAGAAAGTTAGATAGTAAAAAAATAAAGGGCTTCCATCTAAGGAAACCCTTTGATACCAGTGGTCGGGGCGACGGGATTCGAACCCACGGCCTCTTGGTCCCGAACCAAGCACGCTACCAAACTGCGCCACGCCCCGTTTATTAGAACGATCATTATCATAACAAACCACTTGGATCCTGTCAACTTTAATTTTCGTTTTCTCACTTTTTCTATTATCTTTTTACATATTTCTTTTCACCAAGTGCTTACAAAGCTAAGATCTTAGGGTACACCACATAAACTTCAAAAATTAGATCACCTTTTTAGCAACAACCATCATTTGCTAACGTCATTGTAATTAAATAATTAGATATTAAATAATTTTAATAATTAAACAATTCGGTAATCAATCGTGAGCAAAGTATAATATAACTGCAAATTAATCTTATCGTAAACAAAAAAATTAATTTTAACATTAATTTATGCAAACTAAATATATAATACAACAATATATTTAGTTAATAATTTGTCTAGCTATGCTACTATAGTTACTCTGCCTGACTGACCATATGAAATCATAATGAATCAATAACATTTCACTAGACTACTTGACCGGTCTTGTAATTGCTACTCCTATTAATTTAGGATATAATTTAGACGACCCTAATAACAAATAATGTTGTGAGGTGTTTACATAAGAGGAGAGAAGAGATTTGAGGAAAATAGGAATCGTTATGGATTCTACAGGATATTTAACAAACGATATCCTAGAGCAATTCCAGATTCTCGTCGTACCCCTCACTGTTAATATTGGAAACGAAACCTATCCGGAAACAGAATTATCCAATGTTCTACTTTTTGAAAAACTTAGTCATATAACAGGCTTATCTACGACTTCGCAACCATCCGTTGGTGCATTTCTCGAAACATATGAATCTTTGTTTTCAGAGGGCATAGAGGAGATTGTGAGTATTCATCTCTCGGGTGCTATTAGCGGCGCATTGCGTTCAGCCAAGATGGCGAAAGATTTGGCCTCCAACCCTAACATTTACATCTATGATTCAATGTCCTCGGCGTTGGGGTTAGGTGTTCTAGTTTGGGCTGCAGCTGAATGGGCAGAGCAAGGACTGAGTGCATCAGAAATTATGGCACAGCTTCAAATCCTAAAGGAACAGACCGAACTCTACTTCATTGTCAATACCCTTGAAAATTTACGAAAAGGTGGACGAATCGGTGGAGCTGTAGCTTTAGTTGGAACCTTACTTCAGATAAAACCGATTCTCTATTTCAATAAACATGCAGAAATCGATGTTTTTGATAAAGTACGGTCACGTTCACGAGCTTGGCAACGCGTTCTTGACGAATTAACTCGGGCATTATCTTCTGGGAAACGTTACCGCATTTGTATAATGCATGTTAATATACCTGAGCAAGGAGAAACCTTACTAAACGAACTTCTGGTTCGTTTTCCGGAACATGACGTACGTCTGTTTGAAGCCGGAGCCGTAATTGCGACTCATGTTGGACCAGGGGCTTTTGGACTTACATTTCATCCCTGGCCTATTGCTTAATGTAACTATAAAAAAGGCGAGTGTTCTTCCTTCGAATTTTATTATTATTTGGCCAAGGAAAATTGACTTTGTTAGCGAATAGTACTCATAGGGGGTTATCCTCTCCAATCTCAAGTGCCCATAACGTGAGTCATCATTGAAATCTTTTGATTTTACTTTTTTTTAACAGCGAGCGTCTAAATATTCAAAAAAAACAATAAAATCGACAAATATTATCAGAATGTTTGAAGGATTCTAGGAAACGAAGAAGAATATATTTATAAAAGGAAGAATTATTAATGAAAATGTCTCATAAATAACCTTTAGAAGGAGTGAAGGCTTTGAAAATTGCAATCTCTGGAAAAGGCGGCGTCGGTAAAACCACTTTTGCGGCAAATTTTGCACGTTGGCTATCACAAAAGGGAGTTACTGTTTTGGCAGTTGATGCAGACCCAGATGCAAGCCTTGGGACAGTTTTGGGAATTTCTGACGAAGTTCTTGCTGATTTAAAACCGATCGTTGATATGAAGGAATTAATTGAAGAGAGAATGGGAGGGAGTGGAACCTACTATCCTCTAAATCCCAATGTTGACGATATATTAGAAGACTACTGCATTCCACTTGGACCTCTACGCTTTTTCCGAATGGGTAACATTAAAGGGGGAGGAACCTCCTGTTATTGTAAGGAAAACAGCTTTCTACAAGCATTAGTTAATTCACTGATCCTGGGGGAACAAGATACTGTCATATTGGATATGGGCGCAGGTATTGAACAACTCACCCGGGGAACTGCCCTTGGTGTAGATGTTCTAGTCATTGTTACTGAACCAACTAAAGTTAGTGCTCAAACAGTGAAGGTCATACAGCAACTCGCTCTTGAGCTGGGAATTCCTCGTGTGGTCATTGTCGGCAATAAAGTCCGAAATTCTAAAGATGAAAATTTTCTTAGAGACCGCTTTTCTTCAGATCAGCTTATAGGCATCATCCCGTACAGCGATGAACTGTTGGAGATGTCCATAAATACAGGCAATAACGAATTGCTTGGAGGGTCTCTGGAAGTTCAGCTCCATACAATTTATCAAAGAATAATTGATGAAGGGAGATGAAAAAGGTTTTCGTTCGGAGATGTGAGAGTAAGAGAAGAGATCTTAAAAAAGAGGAGGTTGTAACATGCCTAGATATCGGGATTTAACCCATACTGCCCGACCATCGGATGCACCAAGAGTCGTAGATCCTAAGAATCCTATTCGCACTACAGACCCAGGTGCCCTACAAGTGTTAAAAATGGCACAAGATAGCAAAATTGAGACGGTTTTTGACCGATCAGTTGCTCAAAACCCGCAGTGTGCGTTCGGATATAAAGGAATATGTTGCCGAATTTGTATCGCAGGTCCTTGCCGGGTAAAAACTGAAGAAGGTGTTGGCAGTCGCGGATTATGCGGAGCATCTGCATATACTATTGTTTCGCGTAATGTTGTTCGACTCATTGCAGGAGGAACTGCATCCCACTCTGAGCACGCGCGTCATGTACTGCATACCGCTCATGCTTTAGTTGAGGGTCATGCTCAGGATTATGAGATTAAATCACCTGCTAAACTTCAAAAATTAGCACAGGATTTAGGGATTGACACTCTAAACCGTGAGGACAAAGAAATCCTTAAAGACGTTGTTGAGGTGGGGTATGCAGATTTTGGTCGCTACCAAGACCGTCCTCTAGCATTCTTAGACGCCTTTATAACCGAAGGTCGCCGCAAGAAATTTCAGCACACTAATATTATGCCGACAGCTATTGATCGCTCTGTCACCGAGCTCATAGCACAAACTGCCATGGGTGTTGACAGCGATCCTGTAAATATTATTTTCGGTGGGCTTAAAGCTGCGCTCGCTGACTTAGGTGGGGAATACATCGGGACAACTCTCAGTGACGTTTTGTTTGGAATTCCAGTACCTATAGTCTCTGAGGCTAATCTAGGAGTAATTAACCCGAAAATGGTGAATATAGCGGTCCACGGACACAACCCCGTTTTGAGTGAAATGGTTGTTGCTGCAGCACGGGCAATGAAAGAGGACGCCATTAAAGTTGGAGCCGAAGGGGTAAATATCGTTGGTATTTGCTGTACCGGTAATGAGTTGCTCATGCGCGAAGGGGTATATCTAGCAACATCCTCAGCCTCTCAAGAAATGGCTATCCTGACGGGTGCGTTGGATGCGATGGTCGTTGATATTCAATGTATTTACCCTGCAGTGCAAACTCTTGCGGAATGTTACCATACCAAAGTTGTCACAACAGAAGCTATAATGAAAATCCCTAATGCCCAACACATCGCCTTTAATACAAGTTCAGCTATGAACGATGCTAAGAAACTTATTAGCATCGCTATTGAAGCATACAAGAAGCGGGATCCCAAAAAAGTCAATATTCCTAATGAACGTCATAAACTTGTTGCCGGCTTCAGTCTTGAAGCCATTAAGGATATTTTATCCAAGATTAACCCTGACCGTCCGATCTCAGTACTAACAGATGCTATCCTGAGCGGACAACTCAAAGGGGTCGTTCTCATGGCAGGATGTAACAATCTAAGAAGGGCCCAAGATGAAGGTCACATTACCGTATTAAAAGAACTTGTTAAAAATGACGTTTTCGTCATTGCCACTGGTTGCTCTGCCGGAGCAATTGCCAAATTTGGTCTAATGTCACCTGAAGCGGTTGATACTTATGCTGGCGAAGGACTCAAATCTTTCCTTAAAACGCTGGAAGCAGCCAACCCCCAATTATCAACAGGCCTACCATTAGTCTTCCATGTCGGTTCCTGTGTGGATAACAGCCGTGGTATGGATTTAGCGATGGCAATGGCTAATGAACTGGGTGTAGATGTCCCTAAAGTTCCATTTGCTGCCTCTGCTCCAGAAGCAATGCATGAAAAAGCGGTTGCGATCGGTTCTTGGGCTGTCACCATGGGACTTCCTACCCATGTTGGTGCTATGCCCCCGGTTGAGGGTAGTGACCTTGTCTATGGAGTTACGACCCAAATTGCCCATGATGTCTTTGGCGGAAACTTCATATTAGAAGTAGATCCCGTCATTGGCGCACAGAAACTCTTAAATGCCCTAGAGTATAGGACTTGGAAACTTAATATTCATAAAAAGGCTGCCGAAAAGAATAACACGCCACTAGCCCAAGGTTGGTAAGAAAGGAGGAACGTTTATGTCGATGGAGGAAATTTACGCAGACGCAATTAAAGACCCTAGTATTCAACCAAAAAAACTTTTACGCAAAGCATACGACGGAACAATTATTGCAATGAGTTATGCAGAAATACTTCTGAATCGGGCTATCAAAGACTTTGGTACCGAACAAATCGTCGGTTATCCGGATACCGCTTACCACCTCCCGGTCATCACATGTCTTTCAGGCGAAAAGGTCACTAAATTGGGTGAATTGGTGCCTATTCTGAACCGCATGCGTAATCAAGTTCGCACAGAGCTAACCTTTGACAATGCAAGGCTTTGGGGTGAATCCGTCCTTTATGCCGCAGAAATCATTGAGACGCTAAATTATCTTCGTGGAGATGAACCCAAAACGAAACCTTGGACTGGATTCTTAGGTGACCCGATTGTTCGGAAACATGGAATTAAGATGGTGGACTGGACTATTCCGGGTGTTGCCGTTATTCTGGGTCGAGCCAAAGATTCTAAAGCAGCCAAGAAAATCGTGGATAATCTCATGGGTAAAGGATTCATGATCTTTCTTTGTGATGAGGTCATTGAGCAATTACTTGAAGAAAACGTCAAAATTGGGGAGGACTATATTGCTTTCCCACTAGGAAACTTTACTCAGATAATTCATGCTGTAAACTATGCCTTCCGGGCAGGCTTGGCCTTCGGCGGTATTCCAGCTGGAGAACGGGAAAATCACCGTGATTATCAGAGACGTCGGATTCGGGCCTTTGTCCTTAGTTTGGGAGAATTGGATGATGTCAAGATTGCTGCCTCACTGGGTGCAATATTTATGGGATTCCCAGTCTTGACGGACCAAACACTTAATGATGATATGCAAATTCCTGATTGGTATATTTCTGAGCCTGATTATGAGAAAATCGTTCCGTTGGCAATGGAAGTACGCGGTATTAAGTTAACAAATATTGAAATACCGATTCCGGTAAACTTCGGACCTGCTTTTGAGGGCGAAACGATCCGTAAAGGGGATACCTACGTCGAATTCGGCGGCGGACGTACTACGGCATTTGAACTAGTCCATATGGTCGGACCCGATGAAATCGTTGATGGTCAGATTACGGTTATTGGGCCTGAAATTGATAGTGTTCCTGAAGGATCTAAGCTTCCTTTGGGAATCAGAATCGACGTTTATGGACGTAAGATGCAGGCGGATTTTGAAGGCGTTTTAGAGCGTCGAATTCATTACTTTGCAAACTATGGAGAAGGTATCTGGCACGTGGCTCAACGGGATTTGTGTTGGGTACGGGTTTCCAAAGATGCTAGGGCAAAAGGCTTCTTAATTAAACACTTCGGTGAACTCCTGTTGGCGAAGTTAAAGCAGGAATTCCCGGCGATCATCGACCGTGTTCAAGTCACCATTTGTACTGACCAAGCAGCTGTTGAGGAAGGTCTCATCAAAGCACGCGAGCGCTATAAATCTCGTGATGATCGCATGAAGAGTTTAACGGATGAGTCTGTTACAGACTTTTACTCCTGTTTGCTTTGTCAATCCTTTGCACCAAACCACGTTTGCATTGTCTCCCCTGAAAGGGTAGGTTTGTGCGGAGCTGTTAGCTGGTTAGATGCCAAAGCATCCTTTGAAATTACACCAAACGGACCAAACCAGCCCATTCCAAAAGGCCCGGCGATTGATGAGCTAAAAGGTATGTGGCAAAGTACAAATGAATTCTTATATAAAGCTTCAAACAACACATTAGAAGAGGTTAATCTCTATACGCTAATGGATAAACCGATGACCTCTTGCGGATGTTTTGAGGCTATTATGGCAATTGTTCCTGAGGCTAACGGTATCATGCTTACTACTCGTGAACATTCCGGTATGACCCCTTGTGGAATGAACTTTTCTACACTAGCCGGAACTTGCGGTGGTGGAATGCAAACCCCTGGATTTATGGGAATTGGTCGAACTTATCTCTTAAGCAAGAAGTTTATTCCCGCTGATGGTGGAATTGCCCGTATTGTGTGGATGCCTAAGGAATTGAAAGACTTCTTGCGTGAGGATTTTGTTCAACGTTCCATCGACGAAGGTTTAGGCGCAGACTTTATCGATAAGATTGCCGATGAATCAATCGGTGCTACGGTAGAGGAAATCTTACCTTTCCTTGAGGAAAACGGACATCCTTGCTTTGCTCTAGAATCATTAATGTAAAGTTTCTCGGACGGGACGACAAGGCCTCATACAGTTTCAATTATTATCAGGGGCCTTTGTTCGTCTGTAAGCTTTTTCCTAAATCGATTAGAAAGGGGATTCAAAATGGCTCTAACAGGTTTAGAAATCTATAAACAATTACCCAAGAAAAACTGCGGAGAATGTGGCGTTCCTACATGTCTAGCCTTTGCCATGGCGTTGGCTTCAGGCAAAGCAGCGCTAGATACTTGCCCTTATGTCACTGCCGCTGCTCGTGAGGCCTTGGATTCAGCGGCTGCACCTCCGATTAAGGCTATTAAATTTGGCAATGGGTCTGTTATCGGAGACGAAAACGTCCTCTTCCGTCATGATAAAACTTTCTACCACCCTACCACCTTGATCATTCGACTGTCTGACACATTAAGTGATGAAGAAGTGGGTGTCAAACTCCAAGAAATTAATGGGTTGGAATTTGATCGAGTCGGACTACACTATTCAATCGATGGTGTAGCCGTGGTTCATGAATCCGGAGATGCTGCGCGCTATGCAAAAGTTGCTGGCCTTGTAGCTGCAGGTACTGATAAATCGTTACTCTTGCTTAGCAGTGATCCAATAGCCTTGAAGGCTGCTCTTGTGCCAGTAGCATCCCGAAAGCCCTTAATTGGTGAGGCAACTGCTGATAACTATGAAGCAATGGTCAACCTAGCTAAGGAGAATTCCGTTCCTATAATTATTAAAGCAGAAGGGCTTGAGGCACTTGATGATCTCGTCGTAAAAGCTCAGGCTTTAGATTATAAGGAATTCGTCTTGGATCCGGGTTCTAGAACAGCTGTTCAGACTTTAGAAAACTTGACGCATTTACGCCGATTGTCAATCAAGAAAAAATTCCGTCCGTTTGGTTATCCTGTTATTGCCTATACAAGCAATTCAGAGCCACTAGACGAAATCATGGAGGCCTCTGTTTACGTTGCGAAATACGCCAGTGTCGTTGTCTTAAACACGAGCGTAAAATCCCATATCTTGCCTTTAATGACGATACGACAAAATCTATACACTGATCCCCAAAAACCTATTCAAGTTGAGCCTATTCTCCATTCAGTTGGGGATGTTAATGAAGATTCCCCACTGTATATTACTACAAACTTCTCCTTGACGTACTACAGTGTTGAGGGTGAAGTCGAGACTTCCAAAATTCCTAGTTATATACTCCCTATTGATACAGATGGAACTTCAGTTCTTACTGCCTATGCTGCAGGTAAATTTGAGCCAGAGAAAATTGCTGAGGCAATGAATGCTTGCGGAATTGCCGATAAAGTGAAACATCGTAATGTGATCATACCTGGTTACGTTGCCGTGATCTCGGGTAAACTTTCAGAAGTATCCGGTTGGAAAGTTGTTGTCGGCCCACGTGAATCCAGTGGAATTGTATCCTTTTCAAAATCAATATCTTAAATACTAACGTCGCCCTAAGTGATTAAAGAGAGCAACGCAAAGATGATCTCTTGCATAGACTCGTGAAAGGGATTTCTTGGTAGAGTGAGGAAGTGAAAACGATGCCCCCATTTCAAATCAAATTCATGCCCGAAAACCGTATTATTGAAGCTGATAACGGTACATCACTGCTCAATGCAGCCGCAAAAGCGGAAATCTTTATTAAATCAGGGTGCGGTGGAAAGGGAACTTGTGGTGCTTGCAAAGTTATCGTTTTAAGCGGAAATCCCTTAGTGACCGGAACAGGAAACCTAACACCTGAGCAAATTTCCAAAGGATTTCGGTTAGCCTGCCAAACCTTGATCCAAGGGGATATGACGATCGAGGTACCTCTAGAGTCCCGGTTACAAGAACATCAGGTCTTAATGGGGGATGTCCATAAGGGGATTTTACGGGAAAGTGAACATGATTTACTCGAAAAGTTCGGGCATCATCCTTTAGCAACAAAGCTAAGAATTTCGCTTTCGGTGCCAACCCTGACTGAAAACACGAGTGATTTAGTCCGTTTAAATATGGAACTCCGTCGTGTTTTGAAAACTGGAGATAAACCAATTCATATTCCTTTATCTGTCTTAAAACATCTTCCTGAAACATTGCGGAAATCCAACTGGGACGTGTCTGTCACATTAACGGATATCGATACAGCGTTAACAGTCATTCACGTGGAGCCCGGTAATGACCGCCCTCCCTTTGGACTTGCAATTGATATTGGCACCACTACGGTTGTCGTTTACCTCATTAATCTTTTGACAGGAGAGATTAATGATCAACAGGGATCTTACAATAAGCAAGCGAAATTCGGGGATGACGTTATTTCTCGTATAGTGTATGCAGTCGAGGACAAAAAGCACTTACAAGAGATTCAGAAAGAGGTCTTGGAAACAATCAATGGACTAATTGACAAGATCCTTGTACGTCAATCTTTGAGCAATACGGATATTTGCTGCGCAATGGTAGCTGGAAACACCACAATGACACAACTGTTTTTAGGCGTAGATCCCAGGTACATCCGTTTAGAACCCTATATTCCTACCATGACATCAGTCCCCTCTGTCCCTGCACGAGAAATCGGGCTTCATATGGTACAGGAGGCATTGGTACATTGCTTCCCATCGGTAGCAAGTTATGTCGGTGGAGACATTGTAGCAGGAACACTTGTTACAGATCTAGCCAATGGAGAAGATATTATACTGTTCATTGATATCGGAACCAACGGAGAAATAGTGCTTGGAAATCAAGATTGGCTCGTTGCTTGCGCTTGTTCTGCAGGACCTAGTTTCGAAGGTGGTGGAATTACGTTTGGCATGCGTGCAATGCCAGGGGCGATCGAACGGGTCATTATTGACCCTCAAACTCTCGATGTTTCCCTCAAAGTTGTCAACAACCTTCTTCCTGTTGGAATTTGCGGATCCGGACTTGTGGATTGCATGGCCAAATTACTTGGAGCTGGTATCATTGACCGGGCTGGAAATTTTCAACTAGGGCATCACTCTGGTTCGAAACGTTTGAGAGCTACCTCTGATGACAAAGAATTTGTCCTTGCTTGGGCACATCAAGCCGGTGGGAACCAAGATGTCGTGATCACTGAAAATGATGTCAAAAATGTCATTCGTGCTAAAGGGGCGATCTACGCAGGTATTCGATCATTATTAAATATGGTTGCCGTGGATATTGAAATGATCAGTCGGATAGTCATTGCTGGAGGTTTCGGTAATTACCTTAATGTGCATGATTCTGTTCAAATTGGACTGCTGCCAGATCTTGAACAGGAACGGTTTGAGTTTATCGGGAATTCTTCTGTCAAAGGAGCACGTCTTGCTTTACTTTCGCAAAATGCCTGGCGTGAAGCGGAAGAATTGGGACGGAAAATGACCTATGTCGAGCTTTCCGTTGGAGCGACATTTATGGATGAGTATGTTTCCGCTCTGTTTTTGCCCCATACGGATTTAGCCCTATTTCCATCTTGTTGTTAACGTTATAAATGGAGGTCTTCTATATGGCTAAATATGTAGCAGTAGCTGGTAAAGGTGGAGTAGGGAAAACCACATTCACCGCTTTATTATTGAAGCAAATGGTTCATCAAAAAAGAGGGATTTCAATTCTCGCTGTCGATGCCGATCCAAACGCAAACCTAGGCGAAGCGTTGGGATTAACTGTCAATGCAACTATTTCAGAATTGCTTGAGCAAAGCAAAGATCCGAAAGCAATCCCCCCTGGAATGGCAAAGAATATCTTCATAGAATATAAACTTCAGCAGTCCCTAGTCGAGTCTCAAGACATAGATCTTTTAGTGATGGGAGGCCCACAAGGGGCAGGATGTTACTGCTATCCTAATGATCTCTTACGTAAACATCTCGAGAGTACTGGAGAAAACTATGACTTCGTTGCCGTGGATTCTGAAGCTGGACTGGAACATATTAGCCGGCGGACGATCCCCCATATCGATGTGATGTTCGTAATCAGTGATTCTTCCGCACGGGGTATTCGCTCTGCTGGCCGGGTTTACGATCTCATTCGCGGACTCAAGTCCGCAGTACAGACTATATACTTGGTCGTTACAAAATCCACAGAGGGCAGTATGAAATCCTTGAGCGAAGAAATTGAACGTACTGGACTTACCGTGATTGGAGACATTCCGCTAGATCCTTTAGTTGTAGAATATGACTTAGCAGGTAAAGCATTGTTCGATTTGCCTGATGATGCCGTCTCGGTCAAGGCTGTTGAAAGCATTTTAAGCCGTGCCGGAATCTTTAACTAGAAAGGAGAGAAGTTCATGTCCGTAACATTAGTAAAAGAAAGATATTCTAGTAAGGTCGGAGAGGTCGTTCTCGGCGCAACTTCTGATCAAGGAGGAACACGAACCTCTACAGTAACCGTTGGTGGGGATAGTACTTTACCATTTCTTCATTTTGAAGGAGAAATGCAGAATCGCCCAGTAATCGCTATGGAGGTCAATGACATTGTCCCATCGTGGAATGATACGATAAAAGCTCAATTTGGTGATACCCTCAGTAACCCAGCCGCCTGGGCAAAGAAATGTGTCGACGAGTATGGCGCGGATCTTGTTTATCTAAAACTGATTGGCGCAGATCCTGAAGGTGAGAACCGTTCTCCAGAAGATTGTGCCCGTATTGTAAAAGAAGTCTTATCAGCCGTTGGAGTTCCACTTATAGTGGCAGGATGCGACGATGATGAGAAGAATAACGAAATTATGGCCGCTATTGCGGAGGCAGCAACGGGAGAAAACCTTCTTCTCGGTCTTGCTGAACAGGATAACTATAAATCTATAGCGGCTGCTGCAATGGTTCACAAACATACTTTGATTGCACGTTCACCGCTCGATATCAATATTTGCAAACAACTAAATATTTTGATCAACGAGATGGGCCTACCGTTAAACAAAATTGTCATTGACCCCATGATTGGAGGGCTTGGGTTCGGCATCGAGTATGCATATTCCATTATGGAACGTGCACGTCTCGGGGCTTTGGCAAATGACAAAATGCTTTCCATGCCTATGATTTGTACCGTTGGGTATGAGGCCAACCGGTGCAAAGAGGCCAATGCATCGGTTGACGAGTTCCCTGGCTGGGGTGATCTTCAAGACCGTGGTGTGCTTTGGGAGGCAATAACCGCTTCCGCTATGTTACAAGTTGGAGCTAGTATCCTTGTGATGCGTAATCCCGCTGCGGTAAGTTTAGTTAAGAAGAACATTGCTGATTTGATGAGCAAATAAGCCCATCAAACTCAAAACAAGGTAGCAGTGCACTATTTATAAAACCCATTCCAGTTGGCTTGAAACTCCTAACAACCAAAAAATATGAAAGGTCGTGACCGAATGCTTATTTTTGGCGAACGGATTAACGGGATGTTTACCGATATTGGAGATGCACTTCGCAATAAAGATCCAAAACCGTTGCAATATTGGGCTGTAAAACAACAAGAAGGTGGAGCACACTACCTCGACGTTAACTCGGGACCTGCCATTCCCACTGAGGAACGGGTCGCTGCGTATGAGTGGATGGTTAACGTAATTCAAGAAGTTTCGGATTTACCATTAGTCTTAGACTCGACTAACTATAATGCAATCGAAGCAGGCCTGAAAGTTTGTAAACGTCCTGCAATTATTAACTCTTGCCCTGCTGAACAAGTTAAAATTGAACGCGTCTTCCCTATGGCCATTCAATATAATGCAGGTGTGATCGGTTTGACCATGGATAAGAAAGGAATCCCTAAGGACGCAGAGAACCGGGTAGCATTTGCTATGGAATTAGTTGCTGCAGCAGATGAATACGGTTTGCGTATGGAAGATCTTTTCATTGACCCTTTAATTCTTCCTGTAAACGTGGCTCAAGAGCATGCGCCTGAAGTGTTAGAAAGTCTACGTCAAGTGAAAATGTTAGCAAACCCAGCACCACGAACGGTTCTTGGCTTATCTAATGTGTCACAGAAGTCACCAGATCGTAATTTAATCAATCGGACGTACCTCGCAATGGCTATTGCATCAGGACTTGATGCAGCTATTATGGATGCCAATGACGATGACCTTGTCGATGTAGCCGCAACAGCTCAAATCCTACTCAATAAGAGCATTTATGCCGATTCATATCTTAAGGTTTTCCGCTCTCGCTAATATTAGTCAGGTGTTCAAGAAGGTGAAGAAAGCTTAAGACATGTGTTATGTAAAAATACCAAAAAGAGCAGACACCTTAATTAAATGAAATAGTGACAAGCTCCTTGGAAACTTTTCCGAGGAGCTTGTCATTTTATAGTAGAAAAGTTTAGGCTATTTATCATTAGTTATTCATACAGTCTAAGATACAAGCATAGCTTTTCAACAGATATATTTTCTGGAGGTGGATAACTTTGGAGACTTATTTTCATAATGATCCGCGAATTGAAGAATGGGTTAGTCAAATTACAGAGAAAATTTTTACGGTCTGTTTATTAACTGGGGCAGATTCAGAAGCGGAATTTCAAAGGGGTTGTCAAATCGTAAAGAAAGTTACGACAGTATTACAGGGAATTCCGACCTTTCCATCAGAATATTTGAAGGAAGCTCTTAAACAACTTCTTGAACAACAACTTCCTGACGTTCGTGTTATAAATAACATTCCTGAATTTAGAGACGTAATGGATAGAATGTTAAATGAAGGTATGCTAAAGGCAATAGATATTCAAAATAAGAAGATCAAGGAAACTATAATTTTCCCTGTCGGAATTGTTCAGGAAAATCACCAAGAAGGAAATCAAGAAAATGATAATGTGGGACTTCTTGGTGAGCTATCAAAAGATTGCGAGATTGATAGTGTGATGTCAGCACTTGCAGCAGTAAATATTACTCAACGAGACGTTCAAAAGCTTGAAGCTGAGATAGTAGGCCTAGAACCAGGCTATCCTAAAACCAAGGAATTACCGGATACCTCGCAAGCACCTGAGCAGGCGGAACATCTTAAATATGTACTTAAAACCGTTTTCCCCAATGGTACAGTCCATTGGAATATAACTTTAATGGAGCAGACATTTCTGGCACAGGTAGAAGATATTCTGATTTTTATACATGATCCCGAGCACCCTTGTGAGATATTAAACTTTAACAAGCAGGGCTGGAAGGTCTTAGTGTGTAATAGTGTAGATCTAACGTTTCCACGAAGATTAGAAAGAGAGATTAGGTACATTCAGCGTCTAGGAAAGAAATCTGAGCTCGTTTAACAATAATGCTTTTTTCTTAAGCAGAAGTAGGAAATACTAATTCTTTGTCGAATTATATAAAGGAGGAAAAATTATAATTTAACATAGACTTTGGAAAAGAGGAATAAATTGTGTCTGATCAGTTGGGAGAAATCATGAAGAACACCTTGACAGCGATTGAATCTGGAAAAGAAGAAATCTTTTTAATCGCAGAAGCATCACGAAGTGAGTCGCAACGGCTTACTAATGAATTCTCACAGCTTAAATCTGAAATGATAGAAATTATTGCTAAAGTCGAGTATCAAGAAAAGGTTGATCGACAACTGCGGCAGAAACTTATGGAAGTTAGCCGTGCACATCAAAAGCATACGGAAAATGATATGATTATGGCTTACGCTGAAGCGAAGGACGCTCAAGTCAATCTTCAACTTCTGCGTGCGCATGAAGTTCAATTGCGCAAAAGACGAGATGATATTGAACGTTCTCTACGTCAGATGCATGCGACAATTGAGCGTGCCCAAAATCTCATAACACATGTAAGCATGGCTATAAGTTTATTGCAAGGTGGGATAGAGGAGGCACTTCAAACGCAGAACTATGAACAACGGGTTGAAATGGGTCTGCGGGTTATTAGGGCGCAAGAGGAAGAACGACGTCGTGTTGCAAGGGAGATTCATGATGGACCCGCACAAACTCTTGCAAATATCGTTTTGCGTTTGGAAATTGCTGAAAAGTTACTTGAGGTAGACCCTAGCAGAGTCAAAGCAGAGCTAAAAGATCTTAAAAATCTCGTCCGTTCAAATCTTCGTGATATTCGAAGAATTATATTCGATCTTCGTCCAATGGCACTAGATGATTTGGGGATAGTGCCTGCAATTTCTAAGTATCTTGATAATTTTCAAGAAAACTATGGTATTAACTGTAAATTGCGAATCGAAGGCCGTGAAAAACGACTACTTCCTTCTATGGAAGTGGCTCTTTTCCGCCTTGTTCAAGAGGGGATGACCAATGTAGCAAAACATGCTCACTCGACGGACGTTGAAATTTCGCTGATTTATCAAGAAGATTGGACGATCGCCAGGATCCGAGATAATGGTAAAGGTTTTGAAGTGAATTCTGCCATGATTGCTCCTGGAGAACATTTTGGCCTTGTTGGAATGCGCGAACGCGTAGAAATGTTTTCTGGTCATCTTTCGATTCGATCAAATTTGGGGAAGGGTACAACGATAGAGTTGTCAATTCCATCAAGCCAGGAGGGGGGAACGACAACATGATTCGTATCGTGATTGCCGATGATCACCCTCTGTTAAGAGAGGGCTTACGCAGAATATTACAATTTGAAGAGGGTATTGAAGTAGTTGCAGAAGTAGGAGATGGCCAAGGTGCGATAAATGTTGCCCGGAACATGTCGTTCGATATTCTATTAATGGATCTAAATATGCCTGGGGTGAATGGCCTAGAAGCTGGTCGCGTCATACGTCGTGAATGGCCGAATATTGGTATTTTAGTGCTTACTGTTGATGATTCGGACGAAAAGGTCTTCCAGGTCCTTCAAATTGGTGTGGCTGGCTATTTACTTAAAGATGTCGATTCGAAAACATTAATTCAATCAATTCATAAAGTGTATAATGGCGAACCGATTTTATCCCCTGCAGTAACTGGAAAATTGCTTGGGCAATTGACGCATCCAAGCCGAGTAAAAAATACCTGTGGACTTAGTGAGCGTGAGATGGAAATTCTCCATTACGTAGTACGAGGGTCATCAAATCGAGAGATTGGAACTGCCTTATTCATTAGTGAAAAGACGGTTAAAAATCATCTTTCAAGTATCTATCGTAAGCTGTCCGTTGAAGATCGCACTCAAGCAGCTCTAAAAGCGGTCAAACTAGAATTCATTAAGCTTTGATAATTGGATTAACGTTAAGCTTTACCATTGCGGAACATGAAACAAACGGGTAAAATAACAATGATAGGTAATCCTAAATAGATAACCTTTTTAAAAATAAAACTCAAAAAGAATTGAATACATATAAATAAGCGTCCTAGAAGGTTTAGCAAAAATCCGATAAAAAACCTTCTAGACGCTATTTTTGGAGGATTGTATATGAAAATTAGCTTTTTCGGTGCGGCGCAAGTCGTCACAGGATCATCTTTTTTAGTTGAGTCAGGTGAATCGCGAATTTTAATTGATTGCGGTATGTTTCAAGGATCCAAAGCACTGAAAGAGTTGAATTACGGCAGTTTCCCCTATAATCCTGCAAGCATTGATGCAGTTATTTTAACCCATGCTCATACTGACCACTCTGCGATGTTGCCTAAACTAATTAAAGCAGGTTTTAAAGGGACGATCTGGGCTACTCCTGAAACGATTAAATTATGTTCAATAATGCTTCCCGATAGTGGGCATATTCAAGAAATGGAAGTAGAGCGTAAAAATCGAAAGCGGGTTAGAGCTGGTCTCCAACCGCTAATTCCGATTTATACCGCCCAGGATGCACTCGATGCTCTTCCATATTTTAAGGCAACTCCTTATTTAGAGCAAGTTGAGCTCGTTCCGACTGTATCTTTTAAACTATATGATGCAGGCCATATCTTAGGATCTGCGCATGTTGTGCTCCATGTCAATGAATCGGATATTAGTAGAACGATTGTGTTTTCTGGGGATATCGGCAATGTTAATCAACCTTACCTTGAAGATCCAAGCATTCTAAGTGATGCTGACGTGGTGGTAATGGAAACAACTTATGGAAATCGCCTCCATGATGAGAATACAGATGAGAAGAAAGTGGATCGAGCTGAACAGCTTGCAGAAACAATTCGTTCGACATATGAAGCTGGAGGGAACTTGGTTATTCCTGCTTTTGCTATAGAACGTACACAGGACCTTCTGTTTTATCTCCGTAAGTTACAGGACGAACATCGTATTCCCACTTTACCAGTTTATATTGATAGTCCCTTGGCAATAGCGGCAACGAAAATTTTTCAAGAAAACACCGCTCATTTTGATTTAGAAACACGTGAACTGATCAGGCTTGGCAATAGTCCCCTGAATATGCCCAATGTTCATTTTAGTCAAACCGCTGCAGATTCAATGGCCCTCAATGAAATTGAAGGTGGCGCCATTATTATTGCTGCAAGCGGTATGGCCGATGCCGGGCGAATAAAACATCATCTTAAACACAATCTTTGGCGGGAAAATGCTACGGTTCTTTTCGTAGGGTACCAGGCGCAAGGTACACTCGGCAGAATTCTTTCAGATGGAGTAGAGGAAGTAACTATACATGGAGAAAAGGTCGCTGTTAAGGCTCGAATTAATCATATGGACGGATTATCCGCTCATGCGGACCAAGCTGAACTACTTCATTGGCTTTCTCTGTTAGGTAAAAAGGCAGAGCAGATCGTTCTTGTACATGGAGAGACAGAATCTCAAACTGTCTTCTCCAACAAAATCCAGGAATTGTTCAAAATAACACCCCTTATCCCCCAACTAGGAGAAACAATTGAATTAATGCCTAATCAAATTATTCGGCATGCACCTCAAAAAATATGGTTATCACAGGATATTCCGATCAAAGCCAGTATGAACCATTCCACACATCAGCAGCAAGTGCTATCAACTTCGGAAAAATCCAAAACTACAGTTCCCAAGTTTTCACGCGCTCAAGTTAATAGATCGTATGCTCGGCTGCGCCACCAACTTAAACAACTCATTGATCAAGGGCAACAGACCCATGATTTTGCCCGTGTCGTGGATCTTTTAGATAGCATGACACGATGGCTAGAAGAAAAAGGACGGGGAAAACGGCACTAAAGTAAAAAAGGGCATCAAAGCCAAGCATATTCTGCGGTTTGGCGTTTTATACCTGCCAAAAAGCGAAGAGTTTCTTCACGCCGCTTCACCGCCAAACGTTTTCCTGCTTTAGTAGATACTTTGTCTGGGAGGGCATCAGCAAAGAGTCTGGCTCTATCGATTGCATTTTCAGGGGTTTGAATTAGTTCATCTTGTCCAACTAGGCTAAACAGACGCATTAAGCCAATGTTTCCCAAATTATCCAATATGTCAGACTCGCGCAAATACACCGCTTCATCACACCGTCCAGGTTCCGAGTAATACATGTGGTTTTCCACGGCATCTAAAACTTTGGGTAACTTGATCGGGGAGAACATCATTTGTTGTAGGAGGTTTCCTGTAACCCCCTTGGAACGCAAAGCGTGATCAATGTTCTTTAGTGCATAGACGGGATATTTTCCTGTATCGTGCAGCATGGCTGCAGCATAAAGAACTTCGTCATCCAGGGTTAAGTGATTTGACAGTTCTTTGGCTAGATGATAAACCCGAAAACAATGTTTAACTCCCCAGGCAGGGTGAGCACCAGATTTATCAATGATTTGAATAAGTTCTTGCCGAAAGTCCATAACTTGTCCTCCTTAGTTTCTATGTAAACTATATACGACAAAAGACCATTAATAACCTTCCATAATTTGGGATATATTATCGAGTTTATTTTACTATTTTATATTTAATAAACCATTTTACGGTTCATATATCCTTGTTACCATTTTTTTGGAGAGGATAATACATTAAAGTGGAGAATGCTTCAGGGTTATTTTCTTGATGGTACAAGGAGTGATGATAATGAATAAAGTTAGTGTTTATGGGAGCTTTACACAGGCTCTTTTCTTTTCCGGTGTCGTTGCAATTCCAAAATATCTTTTAACTCATTATAAGGAGATTGGTTTGAACGATCGTGAGATGATGGTATTAATTCAGATTCTCAGCGAAGCTGAAACCAATCCTTACCCAACAATCACTACTTTGGCTGGGCGAATGACAGCTTCCCAATCTGACATTGAAGAGGATGTTGGAAGGCTGGTTGAGCGAAAGCTACTTGCGATTGAAAGGTATTGGAATCCAATTGAGCAAAAGTGGGGTAATAGCTATAGTCTTGTTGGTCTAATCGATGAACTTGCTGAGCTATGGGCGATTGAACGGTCTAGAAAATTAGAAGAAGAACGCAACTTGAAAAAAAGCCAATCTTTATCGCAACCTACAACAACGCCAACAAATCCAGCAATGGAAAATTTGGTACGCGCCTTTGAGCAAGAACTGGGTCGATTACTAACCCGCTTAGAATGCGAAAATATAGATCGTTGGCTGTCCTCTAATTTTACAGAAGAGATCATTATCGAAGCTTTGAGAAGAGGCGTGAGTGCAGGAATCCGAAACTTTCGCTATTTAGACTCCATACTCAGGGAATGGGAGAAAAAAGGACTGCATACGCGAGCTGAAATAGAGGCTGAGGACGCTTATTTTCAGTCTCGCCAGGAAAAAAAACTTACAAAGCCAAAGAATTCGGTTTCAAAAACAACTACTAACAAATACGAGAATTTTTATTTATAGTTTATAAACATCAACATATAGTTTGGATTCTTAAGGAGGTTATTGTCCGAATGAAAAGTGTAAAAGATATCTTACAAAGTAATGTCTTAGCCGCTAAAAAACTCAAAACCGACTTAAAGTCTACACTGAGTACAGATCCAAGTTCACCCATTGCTCGCCAGAACCACGAGCAAGTGGATCATTCATATCCCTCTGGAGTTTTCAGGTGTCCAACGTGTCAGGATCATGGAATCCTCCTTGATGGGGATGTGGCTTATCCCTGCAATTGTATGTTAACAAAAAAGTTAGAGAATCAATTTCGTCATGCACGCATCTCACGGGAGTTGATGAACTGCCGTTTCGAAACCTTTAGATTTAATTATTATTCACCGGAAAAAGAAGATAAGACGCATTATGAAGGAGCAGCGCGGGCCTTGGATGCCGCCAAAAGTTTTGTTAAGGAATGTCAACGCACCCCCCATGGCCTTGGAATTCTTTATACTGGTCCCGTAGGATCTGGAAAAACCTATCTAGCCGCTTCAATCGCTAATGAACTTATGGAATCCGAACTTAAGGTGCTTTTTTTGGTAGTTCCTGATCTCTTGGACGAATTAAGAGCAACCTATAAATCGGAAGTTAATGAAATTGATTTATTGGATACGGCACGAACTATCCCTATTTTGATCCTTGATGATCTAGGAGCTCATAATTACACGGACTGGACGCGAAACCGTATTTATTCAATTATTAATTATCGCATGAACGAACAACTTCCCACTGTAATAACCTCAAATCTTTCACTTGATGAAATGGAAGACTATATAGGAGTACGTACTACATCTCGAATAATTCAGTCTTCACGAATATTCCGATTGACCGTTCTTAAAGATATCCGACATCAAATTTATCAAGAACGTGAAGGGAAAAAATAAATAAATAATTTTCAAAACCTATGCATGTCCTTGAGAAGACATGCATAGGTTTTTTTAAGGAATAAAACACAAATTAATAGGGGGTATTCAGCTTGTCAAAAATTATCACAATTGACCGCAAATACATCGTTATGGTCGCCAGTGCTTTCGTGATTTGCCTAATCGGTTTTGCTGGGTTTTCACTTTGGCAAAACACAAATGCGAGTGTAACCAAAATCAATGAAGTTCCTGAGATCAAAATGCTTGGTGTTACAGTGGAACCCGCCTCGATCATAAAAGATGTTACGTATGGTAGTGTCACGTTGAAAGGGGCTCAAGTGATCTCAACCAAAACATTTGACCTGATAGCAACAGTGCAAAATACCACGGCTAAAAAGATGACTAACGTTCCAGTCGAATTACAAATGACTCTAATAGGTGATGAAACAAAAAAAGTTACCTCGCCTGGAAACTTAGCTACGCTGGAACCTGGAGCTACTGCACGCATAGCTTTTCGTCAGATTAAAGCTTTAGGAGATGCATTAGGGAAAAGCGCAACCTCAGGGCAACATTTGATTACCTTACGAGTAAAGCCTAACCTTGAAGGGGGAGTAGAACAGGCTACAGAAGCAAGTTTTCGGTTCAATGTTGATTCGACGGTTAAGGTTCCAACAACAGTAAAAAAACAATAACTTTATACAAAATAAGTGCTAGTAACTAGCACTTATTTTGTATTTTGTCTAAATGGTTTATAATTGTGAATGGTGAACTAAACCATACCGTTTTACGCTAGAAATATGAAGAAACAATCATCAGCTGGCTTCGTCAATATCCAACAATGACAGCAGCGCAAGTATGCGATTGGCTCAAGAAGCATTACCAAGAGGACATCAAAGAACGTACCGTCAGGCGATATGTCAAAAATTTGAGAGAAAAATATCATCTCAAAAAGTCCAATCATCCTAGGGACTATGAGGCCGTAGACGAGCTTCCGATGGGTAAGCAGCTACAAGTGGACTTTGGCGAAAAGTGGATGGAATCCATTGATGGGCAACGCGTAAAGCTTCGCTTTGTAGCCCTTGTATTAGCGCATTCACGTTACAAATGGGCATTCTTTCAAACTCGACCCTTCAGAAAGCGATCTGGTTCGCATGTGGTTAAATTCATCAAGTATAATTTCCATGAAAACAGACTGTTTGCCGATGAGGAAATTCTCAACAGTTCATTCCTAGATTGGCTGGATAGAACCGGTAACGCTAAGATTCACGGCACAACTAAAAAGGTACCGGCCAAGGTGTTTGAGGAGGAACGGGAACAACTTCGACCGTTGCTGTACAGGCTTTAGACCTAGGTTATGCCGTAGCTTTCTCTACCTTGGCTGAACTCATGGGTAACCTAAAAACCTCACAAATCTCAACTGCCAGTAAGAGACGCATAAAAATACTCAATTCGTCAGCACTGGTGATCATCGATGAGGTTGGCTTTATGCCACTGTCAACTACGGAAGCTAATCTATTCTTCGGCTTCGTATCCTCAATGGCTGAGAAAGCATCACTCATCATTACCTCAAACAAGGGCTTTGATGAATAGGCTGACTTTTTAGGCAATGCCACAATTACAACTGCAATTTTAGATCGATTTATTCATCACTGCGAAATTATAAACATGACAGGTAACAGCTACAGACTTCAACATAGAAAGACTATTACTCAATGCTAAAATGTTGTATGGTTTGTGGCGGAAAGTTGCTGGTTTAACTTGACTGCTTACAATAATAACCCAGAGGTGTTTAAAATGGAAATACTAGTCGATTTACATACACATACTGTAGCTAGTGGACATGCTTACAGCACGATTTCTGAAAATGCATTTGCAGCTTCACGCAGAGGTATCAAGTTACTGGGTATGACAGACCATGGACCTAAAATGCCAGGTTCTCCTTTTCTCTATCATTTCGGGAATCTAACGGTTCTCCCCCAAGAACTATACGGAGTCCGAATTTTGCCAGGGGTCGAAGCTAATATTATAGGCCAAGAAGGAGAATTAGACGTCCCTAATAGTTATCTAGCCCGATTGAAACTAGTTATCGTTGGACTTCATGATATCTGTTACCCTGGTGGGACATGTGAACAAAATACACAAGCCTATCTCAAGGCCATGGAAAATCCCTATACTGATATGATGGTCCATCCAGGGCGACCTGAATTCGAGCTAGATCTCGAACGAATTGCCTACATGTCTGCAAAATTGAATCTACCAGTAGAGATTAATAACAGCTCTCTGACAACGATTGAAAGGGGGGCATGGGGAAACTGCCGACGTATTGCTCATTACATGGCGCAATATAAGGGGCCAGTTATCTTAGGAAGTGATGCACATTTTTGGGATCGCGTGGGTGAATTTAGCCACGCTCTCGATTTAGTTCATGAAGCAGGAATTTCAGAACATCAAGTTCTTAACACCTCGCCTGACAGAGTTTTGAACTATTTGGCAGCACGACGCAAAAGCCGACCCATTAGCACATAGAGATTCGTCAACGAATTTTTCTTACACTTTAACAAATCTAAATATAAAGTACACAGAGCCCTTTTATTCCATATATTACAATGAAGGGGGAGTTATTAATGTTGCCGTCGTCGTACCAGAATCATCAGGTCCAAAGCCTCTTCTTAAACCCAAGTCGGGAACTAATAATCCTCTAACACTAACTCCGAATGACCCTCTACAATTACCCAGAAGATTCGGGAAGCATTTTGCCTCGAAATATCCCATAACGGAATAAATTACCAAAAACATCTAAATCAACGAGAAATAATGAGGTAACCCTCTTAGGAAAGGCAAAATACCTTTCCTTTCGGGTATATAAGAAGAAACACATTTGTTTCGTTAAATTATTTATAGTACAATGAGAACTATGGTTAAACTATGTAAAGGAAAGCTAAGAAGTAAAGGACGTGTCAAATTGTGCTTAATATACGAAGGCAGATAGATCGCGAAAGGATAGCTGGGGCAATAATATTTATTAGCTTATTTGTTATCCTACTGTCGATGGTTGGCATTCGGTTTTTAGATGTTAAGGTCTCAAATATTGAGTTTGTTGATCGTGGTTTATATACCATAATAACTGATCAAGGGCCCATAAATATTGATAAGGATAATGTTTTGAGAATCGAAAGAACATATGCTAAGGCTGCAATCACTGGAACATCAGTGGAGCTAGATCGAGTTTATACAACCAAAGGTTTCATCTATTTTTCTTCTCTAGATCCATTTTATAACATAGGACACAAGCTTATTAATTCTTTAGATTTTCAGGGAAAACCTATCTGGATCCGCACTAATAATAACAGCACTGAATCTAATGCAACCTCTAATCAGCTATTAAATGCAAATTTAAGACTTATCCAGCCATTTAATTATGCAATTGGCACTCCTTCTAAGCTTTCATCAATTGTCTTTTTTGTTTTATCATTACAATATCTCGCGCTTGCTATTGGGGGAATGGCCTTAATGATCCTCATTTTCCCATTGAGATTGGATACAGCGACAATAGAACAGCCCCCCATTTCTCAACAAGAATCTGAGTATCGTTCTGCTGAAGAACAACTAGGTGCAGTTGCTAAATAAACTTTATTCATTAAATAAAGGAAAAGCGCTCTAAATAGAGCGCTTTTCCTTTAGACAGAATTTTTAATACAAAGATAAAGATAATATAATGTGGGTGTGAAATACAGCTTTATGAAATGAGTGATTTTAGATGAAGAGGGCAATATTAGTATCAGAAAAAGCCCCGCTAAATCAGGATATTAAATCGATGTTGCCGCTAACAAATTATCAAGTCTTAGCTACGACGGATAATGGGATGGAAGCATTACGTCTCACCCACCGAATTGAGCCAGATTTAATAATAATGGGGTGGAATCTACGTGGCCTTAGTTCGTCCGAGGTTCTTCAAAATTTGATTGTTCAGCATCTATGCCCAGTTATAGTTGCACTTACTCAGGAAGAACATAACGTTTTATCAGAAGTCATAGAGGCTGATGCTCATCATGTTATTCTGTATCCAATGCATGTACTTGAAATGGCGGTCGCTATACAGCTCGCGGAACATCGTTTTATACGTGAATCGGAAAACACAAAAAAAATCCAACGCTTAGAGGAAGAGCTTAAGACGCGTAGAATTATATTTCAAGCCATACTTTTCCTTATTCAACAGCATGGGTTCTCTGAACCAACTGCTTTTGCAGCTCTACGGAGCCAAGCAATGTCCACACGCAAATCCTTGAGAGCTGTTGCTCAAAACGTGCTCAAAGGTATATGGTTACCTAGTAGGGATTAATTCAAAGAATGAAGGGGGCTTATTAAATGAAAGTATCAGTTAAGAACATAAAAGGGATGCATTTTCAGGGAGAAGGAAGTTCGAAAGTCATCACTAATATTGATTCGAGCGTCACAGCTGGGGGCTCGGGGCATGGGACAAATCCTATGGAACTCCTGCTCATGTCAATTGCAGGTTGTAGTGGAATGGACGTTGTTTCGATTCTTGGAAAAATGCAGATCAAAGTTCAGCGCTTCGAAATGACTGTAGAAGGTGAACGGGCCAGTGATCATCCACGTGTGTTTAATGACATCGAAGTAGTTTATAAATTTTGGGGTGAATCCCTTCCTGAAGAAAAACTCCACCGGGCTGTTCAGCTTTCGATGAGTAAATACTGTAGCGTTGCCAACATGATTGATAAAGTTGCTGACCTCACATACCGCATCGAAGTTAACCCTGTTATTGCATAGCTTTTCAATCTAAAGAGAAGAGTCGTTATTTTTTTAAAATACGACTCTTCTTCATTTTGTGAAATTGTTCAATCAAGGTTGCCTATAAATACCTTATAGGCAACCTTGATTGAACATATATGTTTTGTTATACTTAGTATAACGTTTAATTATTGAATTTTGTATATGAGGAGAATATAATGATCTTACTTCAAATGATCTCAAGGAGTGTCTTTCTTATTTCTATCATTCTTTATCTTTATTACTTCTCGCGTCGTAAACAACATAATGTCGTAATTCACATGTGGCTTATTATTGTAATTGGTATGCTTGCAGGTTTAGTGAGTCAACTAATTGGCGTATATCTCGGAAGCTCTAGTTGGAGCTCCATACAAATGAGCTTTTATTTATATTTAGCTCTAATAATTTATTCTTTGTGGAAACTGACAATAGAGTTTAAAAAAAGACATTTCTAGGTTAAGGGTCGCATTTTTGAAATCTGCGGCTTATTTTTTGCCTTAAATCAGTATAGTTAAATTAGTCATAAAAAATCTGATGTTTAACAATAAAGAAGGAGAAGAAGTGGAATGAAAAGAAAAAGTTCGATTAAAATAAAAATGATAATAAAATTTTTGGGATTTAATCTTATTCTCGCGGCAATACTTGCTCCTATAATAATATTCTGGGGGCCCTTCCAGTCCCTTAAAGTCATGGCTGTTGGCTCGGTTTACACATCACGGCATCCTCAGGTCGTACAGGCCTTTTTGTCCCAATCAGAAATAGATCGAATTATGAACATTAATACTTCGCAAGGGGTAAGCGGCAGTCAAGCGATCCAACGCAAAAAGGTTGACGATACGAGTGCAGGAATCACGATCGAGGATATTCAAGGTCCAAGTTTCAAAGGCAAGGTGATGCTGATCAAAGACCCAAAACGTGTAAAATTGTCTGTCACCAAAGAAATTGGTGTTACTGGAGAACGTGTCAGCGATCTAGTTAAGGATATGGGTGCCTTTGCTGGTATTAATGCCGGAGGGTTCTATGATCCGAATGGGAAGGGTAACGGGGCTTTCCCTGATGGGCTGACCGTACAAGGTGGAAAACTTGTGCATAATAATGTTGGAGATCAGACCGTAAATATTGTCGGGTTTAATGACCAGGGAAAATTGATCATCGGTGATATGAAAGCAAGCCAATTGGAAGAAAAACACATACGCGAAGCCGTCACTTTCGGTCCTAATCTAATTGTTGAGGGCAGATCCGTAATTTCGGGAGATGGTGGATGGGGAATTGCCCCGCGGACTGGCATTGGACAAATGGCTGACGGAACAGTTATTTTTGTAGTCATTGACGGTCGTCAACCCACTTGGAGCATCGGGGCAACTTTACGTGATCTTATGAATGTCTTTAATGATTATAACGCAGTAAATGCTGTCAATCTCGATGGCGGTTCTTCTTCAGAACTCGTCTATAATGGCAAGGTTGTAAATCGACTTTGGGATATTTTTGGTGAACGCTATATCCCCACAGCTTTTGTGGTTACCCCATAATTAGTTCTTTTTCCATTCTCCCGTGTGCTGTTAAGTCCCAGTTTGATATGTCAAAAAAGGAGAATTATGCATGAAGAAGAAACTCCGTATTATCTTCGTCTGGACTTTAGTTTCACTTACCCTGCAATATGGGGCTTACTCCTATTTGAATAACCAAGTTCAAAAAGTTATGGCACCAGTAAATGCATCAGAAACCCCAATTACTGTTCAGCTTAAAGCAACGATATCGGGTGTAGCCCTTACAAATATTCAAATTTCTTACGCCAAAGATTATTTGGCTTACACAGAAAATGGTACACTCAAAGTTTTTAACCTTAAAAAGGAAAAAGTTGTTTTTGAAAAAAAGTCGCCTTCAGTCAATGACAAAACATTAGGTGTTCTCACGTATCAATGGCTGCCCGATCGAGATACTTTAATCTATTTTTATGCTAAGAAAAACCCCAATCCAGTGACTACTGTTACAATTTACCCTTCTAAACCAACGGTGCAGACTCCCGTTCAAACTCCAGTACAGACGCCGACCTCGGTTGACCCGAAAACAGAAGATCCCAATCAAAAAATCGAGAAGGAAGTTCCCAAAAACGTACCCAAAGAGGCTCCCATTGAGCCCCGGGTAGAAAAACGATATGGGAATCCTCAAATTACAGAATTGTATTCCCTTGAGCTCCCCAATAGTGATGAGGACACCGAGCCAGATGATCGTTTTAATCAAACAATTGAAAAATTTCCAGCAGACGGTAAAATCGAAGAATTGGTAGTCTCAACCTCAACTAATCTGATGTATCTCACTGTAAAAAGCGGCTCAACCGAACTTCTCATGGAAATCGATGTTATGAAAAACGTTCGCACACTTAGCAAATCTGGTGAGTCCATCGATAATATGGCCGCCTCGGATCGATACGGTACACTTTTAATTGACAGTAAGGTGGGGAGTACCCAACAAGTAGTTGCCTTGGACGGTGGAAAGCGAATCATTATTTCTAAGAACACTAATGATAGGATCTTGGGAATTAGAGCTGGGAGTGTCTATATAGGCGAGGTTAAAAACAATAAACTTGTTAAAATCAAAACTACGGAAGACCTCTCAAACTTGACAAGTAATCCATCCCTCAAAACCAAGTGGGAAGGTTCTATTCCTTTTGACGATAACGAACGAATGATAATAGGGGCTCAAGGACAAGTGGTTGTTTATGATCATCAAACTGCCTATATAGTCACTAATGGGAACTTGACAGAGGTCAAATTACACGGAGATGAGAATTATGTCTCGGTTGATGGGGCAGAGCTCATACAACTCACTAAGCAAGGAACATCCACTCTCGTGGAATTGCAGCCCCTTAAATCGTAACGAAACCTCTTTGAATTCGTTTGTTAAAGTCTCAATTTATTCCAAATTGATAGTATTAAGAAAAGGAACGCACTTGCGTTCCTTTTGTATGTCACAATGGAGAACATTCTAGCCCGATGGCACGGTTGAAATTTTAGTGCCAAGAGGCTCTTGAAATAGATTGCCTATCTTCTTAAGAAGATGGGCTTGGAGAACTCTTCAAGGCTTTTAGTTGGGTTTCCAGACTGTCCAGCAAGGTGCGCATTTGATTCATCTGATCAATTATTGAAGTTAAGTTCGTTGTATTTAAGGCTTTGGTTGGTGATTCAGCCGAAGGGGGTGAAACGGGAGTTGGGGCGCTTTGTCCAGGTGTAGTTGGTTGAGGCGTTCCTTCCCCAAAAAGTTGTGTTAAAGCTGAACCTAAATTATCGGACATTACCAAATGATCTTGATAGGCAAGCACAATTCGCTTCATTTCGGGGATACTACCTCCTTTATCAGATTGCAGATAAATAGGTTCTACATAAAGGAAGTTTCCGCCGATCGGGAGAGCTAAGAGATTTCCACGAACTACGCTTGAGCCTTTTTGATCCCACAAGGATAGCTGTTTTGAAATTTCTGGGTCTTGATCTATGCGAGATTCGATTTGCAGTGGACCGTCAATTTCTATGTTCTTAGGCAGTTTGTAAAGTAATAGCTCGCCATAATGTTCTCCATCCATTCGGGCTGCCATCCACGAAACCATGTTGTTCCGAGTATTTGACGCACTTGATGCGGGTGTAAAAGGAAGCATCAGCACGAATTCCGGCTTATCTTCACCAGGAATTTTCATAATAGTGTAATAGGGAGCTACGTTTTGGGGTTTTGCATCAAAGAGCTCTTTGGCGATATCCCAGGCATCTTCTTTATTGTAGAAAACTGATGAGTTTGTCATATGAAATGTTCTAAGCATATTGCTTTGAACGTTAAACAACGTTTCAGGGTAACGAAGATGGCTCTTTAAACTAGAGGGCATGCTCGCTAAGTCTTTAAACACGTCTGGGAAAATTTTACTATAAGTTTTTAAGACTGGATCCTTAGGATCGACGGAGTAAAAATCGACTGTCCCATCATTCGCATCCACAATTACTTTAACTGAGTTTCTGATGTAGTTAAACCCTTGGTCAGAGAACTCATTGGAGTAAGGAAGAGCATTGGATGTTGTGTATGCATCAATAATCCATTTTAAACGGCCACTATCGATTACCATATAAGGGTCCGAATCATAGCTTAAGAAAGGCGCTAGCTTCTGAACCCGTTCTTTGATATTTCGGTACACAAGCATCTTACTATTTGAGGTCACTTCTTTGGCTAGGTAGAATCGAAACGTTCCGTGTCTGAGTGAAAGCATCAGCTTATTAAGAGGAGTTAATTGTATTCCAGTCTTACCCTGGTAGGAGGTCTCTGCGTTAGTATCCCCTTGGGGGTAATCAAATTCTTTTACGGAGGTATCTGCTACAACCCAGTCATTTGTTCGCTCGCCATAATAGATGCGAGGCTCAGCCATCTTGAATTCTGGAAACTCACTGGTAGGGGGAACGTCTTTGATAGCAAAGGAGGGAAGTCCCTCAGACGTAACAGCGTTAGCAAACGAAGCGGCTACTCCATACCCATGTGTATACTTGAAGCGCATGTTCACAAATGTTTGCGCTTTGGGATCCAAATCGGGAGTTGAAATTTCACGTGGCCCCATCATGACCTGTCTATAGTCTCCATTGACCATATAACGATCAATATCGATGTCATTAAATTTGTAATACAGACGAATTCCTTGTTTCTGAGTGTAGGTTTGCAGCATGGGGCGAGTATCGTTAAGCCGGATGTTGTTAAGTGTCCCTTGATCATCCTTTAAAGTACTCAGTGTAATGGGTGTGTTACCTGGATAGCTTATCTCAGTAATACGGTCTAATCCATATCCAAATCTCGTCAAATCTAGCTCATGTTGGATATAAGGTTGCTCTTTGTTCAGCTCATTTGGAATGACGACAAACGATTGAAGAAACGCAGGTAAAATACCATATAGTACAATTCCTGTGGCAAATATACTAATAATCGGAACTGTCAACAAGCGTGAATCTTTAAACCTCAATGAGATACAAGCCAAGATAAATCCGAAAACACTAATGACGATTAAAATTTTAAGCGCAGGAAGTGTAGCCGTTAAGTCAGTGTATCCGGCCCCAACAACATGTCCATGAGCAGAGTAAAGCAATTGGAAAATGTTGAGGTAATATCCAAACGCTTTTAATGCAAAGAGGATCCCAATCAATAATGCCAAGTGCCGACGAGCTCCTGCTCCCATTTCAACGGCACCACTTCGCCAAAGCTTACTTGAGTGAAACCGTATAACACCGGTAACGACATAAAAAATTGCCGTAAACAAGGCGAGTAAGAACAAGGGACCAAAAAACGCATTGAATAAGGTCTTTAAGAAAGGCAACTTAAAGAAGTAAAATGACAAATCCTTGCCGAAAATTGGATCAACTTGACCGAAAGATGATGCTTGAGTGAATGATAATACATCCAACCAGCCGGTGAACCCTGCTACAAAACTAACACCAAAACTCACTACAGCGGAAATAACAAGTAACCAAATCGTAACTCTACGCTGACTTAGGCTTAAAACCGGACGGTTCATATCTTGTACTAGACGCAAACGTAGACGTAACCGTTCGTTAACGAAGGTTACAATGGAATGGCGAATTGAAAAGAGGGTCCCTGCAATAAATATAAAAAGAATGGTGCCATTTACCGCTTGAAAAAGCGATTTGCTTAGCAGTGGAGTCCAAAACAACTGAGTATATCCGAGATCTTTAAACCATAACCAATCTTCGAATAAGCCACTCGACGCAGTCAATAACCCAATTAATAAGATTAGGCCAACAAAAAACTTAAAAAAACGGTGCAACTATGATTCCTCCCTTTTAACAACTAGCAACTGACTTAAGACTGAAGCCATTATACCAGCTAAAAACTAGTATTATTATATTCTTCCCGGTTAAAGAAAATCCCTTCATTCATTAATACGGAATTTAAACCGAATTCTTTTTAAATATGGAGAAAATATGGTATACTATTTGCAAAATACCCTGAAGGGGTATCTTTCGTGCGGAAACATAATAGAGGAGTGGAAAGTTATGTATGACGTTGTTATTATTGGTGCGGGTCCTGCGGGCCTAACAGCTGGTATATATGCTGCGCGGGGGGGGCTAAAAACCGTCATCGTGGAATTGGCAATGCCCGGAGGTCAGGCAGCTTCAACTGAAAAGATTGAAAACTATCCTGGATTCCCGGATGGGATCAACGGATATGAACTTATGAATTCATTTCATAAGCAAGCCTTGGCGTTTGGAGTTGAGTTTATTTTCGAAGAAGTTCAAAAACTTGACCTAAAAGAGACAGTTAAAAAGATCCATACAGACAGACAGGTATTAGATTCACGTGCTGTTATTATTACCGCAGGTTCTAAACCTCGGTTATTGGGCGTACCTGGCGAGGATGTTTTCCGAGGCCGTGGCGTCTCTTATTGCGCAACATGTGACGGTGCTTTCTTTAAAGATAAGACGATTGTTGTTGTCGGAGGGGGAGAGGCTGCCATCGAAGAAGGTGCATACCTCACCAGATTTGCAAAAGAGGTTATTATTGCGCATCGGAGGACGGGCTTTCGTGCTTCACAGATCACAATGAACCGGGCTAAAGACAACGCGAAAATTCGTTTTGAACTTAATGTTGTTATTGAGGAAATTCTTGGTTCTGACTTTGTAGAAGGCGTGCGTATTCGTGATGTACTCAGTGGAGAAACACGAAAAATCCCAGCGGATGGTGTTTTCATATATGTTGGGACAGATCCTAATGATCAATTTATCAATGGTGAAATTGAGACAGACGATCGTGGGTATATCTTTACAAATGATCTACTACAAACCAATATCGTAGGGGTATATGCCGCGGGAGACATCCGAAACACTCCACTGCGCCAAGTAGCTACGGCAGTTGGAGATGGCGCATTAGCGGCCGTTGAGGTAGAAAAGTATCTTGCAGAAATAATAAAGATTTAACTTCAGAAAGGAAATATAGACTTGATATTATATTTGCTTTATACTACGATGTACGAGTTAAATTTTATGGAGTATTTAGTCGAAAATTGAATATTATAACATAAAGGAGGGATTTCAGTGCACTTCGTAGTCTGCCTAAAGCAAGTTCCGGACACTTCCGAAGTTCGAATCGATCCTGTTACGAATACCCTCATGCGGG